>JBEKFN010000049.1:0-15977 GCA_050013295.1 Terriglobales bacterium | reverse complement strand
CGGGTGCAGCAGACGCAGCGCGAATACTACTTGCGCGAGCAGATGAAGGCGATCCAAAAAGAACTGGGCGAGCAGGACGAGGGCCAGCGCGACACCGACGAGCTGAAGCAAAAGATCGAATCTGCGGGCATGCCCGACGATGTGAAGAAAGAAGCGCTGAAGGAATTGGGGCGGCTGGCGCGCATGTCGCCGATGGCGGCGGATTATTCGGTGACACGGAACTACATAGAGTGGCTGGCGATCCTGCCCTGGGCGAAGACTTCGGGTGGAGAAATTGAAATTCCGAAGGCGAAAGAGATTCTCGACACCGACCACTACGACTTGCAGAAGGTGAAGGATCGCATCCTGGATTACCTTTCAGTGCGGCGGTTGAAGCCCAACATGAAAGGGCCGATTCTGTGTTTCGTCGGGCCTCCGGGCGTAGGGAAAACTTCGTTGGGCAAATCGATTGCGCGGGCGCTGGGGCGCAAGTTCGTGCGTCTGTCGCTGGGCGGAGTGCACGACGAAGCGGAAATTCGCGGCCACCGGCGTACCTACATAGGGGCGTTGCCGGGGCAGATCATTCAGGGGATACGGCGGGCGGAGACGAAAGATCCGGTGTTCATGCTCGACGAAATCGACAAGGTGGGGCGGGACTTTCGGGGCGATCCGGCGTCGGCGTTGCTGGAAGCGCTCGATCCGGAGCAGAACGCGACTTTTCGCGACAACTACCTGGACGTGATGTTCGATCTCTCCAAGGTGTTGTTCATTACCACGGCGAACATGCTGGATCCGATCGCCGAGCCGCTGCGCGACCGCATGGAGATTATCGAACTGCAGGGGTACACCGAGGAGGAGAAGGTCCACATCGCGTTCCAATACCTGATTCCGCGGCAGATCGAGGAAAACGGAATCACGAAAGAGCAGATCGAATTTCCGGAAGAGGCGGTGAGCCACATCATCCGTCACTACACACGCGAGGCGGGAGTACGGAACCTGGAACGCACCATCGGCACCATCTGCCGTAAGCAGGCGCGCCGGTTGGCGGAAGGTAAGACCGAGAAGTTGGTGGTTACGAACGAGATCGTGCAGGAGTTTCTGGGCGGCATCAAGGTTCGCAGCGAGGGCGAAATTGCCGAGCGCACCAAGCGCGCGGGCGTGGTGGTGGGATTGGCGTGGACGCCATCGGGCGGCGACGTGTTGTTCGTCGAAGCCAACCAGATGAAAGGCAAAGGCGGGCTGACGATCACCGGTCAGATTCAGGACGTAATGCGCGAGTCCATGCAGGCGGGGCTGAGCTGGGTGCGTTCGAATGCGAAGGAGTTGGGCATTGACGAAGAATTTTTCGCCACTCATGACATCCACATACACGTGCCGGCGGGAGCGATTCCGAAAGACGGTCCTTCGGCGGGGGTCACGATCGTGACCGCGCTGGTGTCGTTGCTGTCGGGCAAGCAGGTTCGTCCGCTGACGGCGATGACGGGCGAGATCACGCTGAGCGGGAATGTACTGCCGGTGGGCGGCATCAAGGAGAAGGTGCTGGCCGCCAAGCGCGCCGGCGTGCACGACGTGATCCTGCCGGCGGATAACAAAACCAATGTCGAGGAAGACCTGACGCCGGAGCAGTTGACGGGATTAACGACGCACTACGTGAAGACCATCGACGAAGTGCTGGAGTTTGCGCTGCCGAGTTCGCCGCGCGAGGAACTCCAGGATGCCGAGGAGCGCGAGAAGGTGCTGAGCAGCTAGAATTACATCCCTGTAGAGACGCGGCTTGCCGCGTCTCCTGCCGCATACAAGATGGTGCCAGCGAAGACGGGGCGAGCCCCGTCTCTACACCAGGACAATGCCAGTTGGAATATGGGCTGGCAATTTTTTTCTGTACACCTTTCTTCCTTTCACCTTTCTTCTGTACCACGAGTGCACCGCGTCTCGCGGCCCCTGCTGCCTAGCAGCTTTTTCTCCCAGGCTCTCGGAACGATCCGGATCGAATCAGAAGTTGCAACTTCCTGACAAGGATATAACGACAAAGTTACTAATCCGTGACCAATCAATGACAAGGTTGCGCGTCCACTGCCTTAGGCTTGCCATATCGAGACAGAGGATTCCGATCAATGTTACTTAGCTCTGTGACTTAGCTCAATGTTACTCAGCTTAAGGAAGAAGATCGGGCGGAACCAAGTTCGGGAGGAACCAAGAAATGAAGATACTTTCATTGTACGCATCAGTGATCGCACTCAGCATAGTGCCGATGTCAATGCTATACAGCGATCGTCATCACAACAGCCCAACCACCAACGACAATGTGGCCCAGATAACTGACGGAGCGTTTCGCGATGGATTGTATCTGGGAAGACTTGCAGCCGAGAGCGGCCGTGAGCCTCACGTTGCAGTCGGCCGGTGGTCAACTGCGCAGGATCGGTCGTCTTTCACGGCCGGCTACGAGCGAGGATACGGCGAGTTTCGAGCAAGCCGAGCAGCGCTCGACAACCGCGTGCGGCAAACCAAATAGGCGCTGCGATTCCGTTCGCGAAGAAAAATTGTGAGGGACAACCCCTCCCCGAGGTGCAGTATGAAAGCGAAAGACTTTGTTCTTGCAACCGTTTTGACATTGATTATTTGCATTTCCAGCCAGCGAGTAGTGAAGGCAGGAGATCTCCCCTCGCTTACAACCAGCGCCGGTGCAACCGTAATAAAGGGCGTAGTTAAGTTTGCGGGTATTGTTCCCGCGCCTGAGCCCATCAGGATGTCGGCTGATCCAAGCTGCGCCAAGCAGCATTCTCGACCTGTTCTTACCCGGGAGGTCGTGGTTGATTCGAAGGGCGGGTTGCAATATGCGATCGTTTTTATCGCAGATGGGCTGGGCGATCGAAGGTTTGATCCTCCCACCCAAACGGCTGTCATTTCTCAAAAGGGCTGTCTTTATGAGCCCCATGTACTGGCGGTGCGGGAGAACCAGCCCATCGAAGTGGTGAACGACGATCCGACTTCACACAACATTCACCCGACACCGGCCAACAACCGGGAGTGGAATAAGGCTGAGCCTCCGGGTGCCAGGCTGGAGGAGGCTTTTGCGAGAGAAGAAATCGCGATCCCGGTGAAGTGCAACATCCATCCCTGGATGCGAGGATATATTGCTGTTCTCAAGAATCCCTATTTTGCGGTGACCAAGCAAGATGGCAGTTTTGATCTGCAAAATCTGCCGCCTGGCACATACACCATCAAGGCTTGGCACGAAAAACTGGGCACGGCAACTCAGACAGTCACGATTGGCGCAAACCAAACGAAGGAGATCAGCTTCGTTTTCAAAAGTATGTAATCGGGATGGAGAAGATTCTCAGGCGTCCGCAGAGCAACGACACCGCGCATTTGCTCCGCTAGAAGAATCCGCGCAAAGAGACGACAATGGTTCCCGTCAACAATAAGGAGCCACGTTGGGAACCAGTCCAACTCCGAAGCCCGGTCCGAAGCCTGCGAACTCCAAGCCGAAGCTTGGGCTGCGGGCCTGGATGGAGCGCGTGCTGGTGGAGTGCGATCGGGCGGCCACCGGTTTCGACGTCGATGCGGTGCACGATCTTCGAGTGGCGCTGCGGCGCTGCCGTTCGCTGGCCGATGGATTGATGGCCGTCGATCCCGATTCTTCATGGAAGGATATGAAGAAAGCGGGGAGGAAACTCTTCCAGGCGCTGGGCGAGCTGCGCGACATGCAGGTGATGGCGGAGTGGATCGAGAAGCTCGGCGTTGCCAGCGACTCGGCGGCGGCGGGAGACGCGGCGAGCCGCGTCTCTACGGGAAATCAGGGCGATTCGGTGGCAGTTAAGCTGCTCCATCACGTGCACACGCGCGAAGCCGCATGCAAGCAGCACGCCTTCAAAGATCTGCATCAGTTTGACCGCAAGCAATGGCGGCAGTGGTCGAGAACTCTGCCGCAGCGTGCTTCGCGGGTGCGTCCGGGGAGCGTGGTGTATTTGCATCTGGCGCTCGAAAAGTGGACAGCCGCTTACGATCTGCACAAACATGCCCTGCGGACGCGGTCGCAAATTAGCTGGCACGAATTGCGCATCGGCATCAAGCGCTTCCGTTACACGGTGGAAAATTTTCTGCCGCGGCAGAACGCGTTATGGGGCGACGATCTGAAAGAACTGCAGGATCTGCTGGGAGAGGTGCACGATCTGGATGTGCTGTGGGCGACCGCGGTCGAGATTATGGCGTTCCCCGATATGGAAAGCCAGAGCCGCTGGCGCGAAAAATTGAACGTGGAACGCACGAAGAGGATTGAGCGCTATCGCGAGAAGATGGTGGGCCGGCAGTCGCTATGGCGCGTCTGGCGGGCGGAGTTGCCGTCGGGCTCGCAACTGCGTGGCGCGGCGATCAGCCGTCTTCGGGTATGGGCGGGATATCTGGATCCCGATTTTTCGCATTCCCAGCGCGTGGCCCAACTGGCGCTTCTTTTGTACGACGGGTTGAAGAATGCGGGGCTGCTGACGCCGGATGCGGGGGCGTTAAATCTGGACTACGACCCGCGAGCGGTGCTGGAGGCGGCGGCGCTCATGCATGACGTCGGCAAAGCCAAGGGCGAGGCAAATCACCAGAAGGATTCGTACCGCATGATCCGCGGGCTGACGCGGCCTCTCGGTTGGAGTGCGCGAGAACTGGAACTGGCGGCGGTGGTGGCGCGCTATCACCGTGGAGCATTGCCGCGTCCGGGGGGAAAGACCATGCAAGCGCTGGAGCTGCCGGATCGGCCGCTTGCCATGGAGTTGGCCGGCGTTTTGCGTCTGGCCAACGCGCTGGACGTGCGCCATGGGCGCGGTGGGGGCGAAAACGAGAGCGCTCCGCGGCTCGAGGTTAGCCTGCAGGACGGTTGCGTGTTGGTGCGGGCGGCAGGATACTCGGCGCTGGACCGTTCGGCGGAAGGCATTGCAGCGGCGCGACATTTACTGGAAACCCTGCTGCGGCGGCCGGTGCTGGTGCGGGCGCTGCGGAGTTCGGGGGCAAGAAAATCCTCGGGACGTATGCGAATGAGCTAGCGGTTGGGGCGATGCGGAAGATTCAATCTTCGCGGGGTAGCGCCTTCAGATTGTGCGCGACGACTGTGCCGTCCCTCCGGGACTTGAATTATTCCTGCCACTCTTCCCAGCGCTGAACAACTTGCGGAAAAAGTCGGATTGCACGCTGTGCAGCCGGCAGCGTCTAAAGCGGCGATTGATTTTGCTGCACTTACGGCGCGGCTGAAGCCGCGCCCCTTCAAAACAAGATCAAAATCCGAGTTTTTCCGCAAGCTGTGAAGCGCTGGACTAAGCTAGGTCGCCCCTCCGGGGCTGGACCGAGTTGATTCTCCTCGTAGTAGCTACTCTGACACTGTTCAGAACGACGTTCCCCTTCCAAACTTTCTTTGTGAACGGCGCAAGTGTGAACCATGCAAGTGTGAACCGTGAAAACATGACCCATGCGAAATTAGTTTCGATGGCGGTGCGGTGGCTGCGGCGCTATCGCTGCGGAGTGGTGCTCAGCGAACAGGCCTGCGTCAGCGGCGAGATGCCGGACGCTATTGGCTGGAAAAGGGCGTGCCATTCGGTGCTGGTCGAGAGCAAGGTGTCGCGCGCGGATTTTCTGGCCGATCGCGACAAGCCCTTCCGCCAAAGGCCGGAGATGGGCGTCGGCTGTGAGCGGTATTACCTGGCGTCGCGGGGTCTGATACGCAGCGAGGAACTTCCCATGGGCTGGGGGTTGCTGGAGGTGTGCGGGCGCGAGATCGAGCGGGTCAAGGCGTCGGCGAAAAACCTGCGTTCCGGGATTGGGTTCCAGAACGAGATGAATCTTCTACTGGCGAGTTTGCGGCGGGTGGAAATCCGCATTGAACCTGAAAGCATCACCGATTTCCTCAAGTGGAAAAATCGCATGGCAGAATACAATCGTGGCCGGCTGCCGGAAGGACTGGTGGCCGAGGAAGAAGAAGCCAACGGATTCCTGCTGGGAACGGCTGGCGACTGAGACGGCCTTCCGGCCCCTGAAAGGAGCGGCCTGGTATCAGCTCCCAGCTGGCAGGGTACCCCCCCTCCCCCCCTCCCCACTTTTAAGCCTATTAGAATCTTTTGGTTGGCGGTGATAAGCTGTAAAGTATTCGGGATAAAGCACTTATAGGTAAAGTATTCAAAAGGTGGGACTTAAGTATGAAAATTAACTTATTGATCCACTCTTTTCTTTCGCGCGCGATCCGCGCTGCTTACGCCCGTTGACGCCTCACTCTGTCAAAGAGTGCCGAAAAAATGATTTGCGGCAGTTTGCCGTCTCTGGAGACGGGCGGAGTCTAGGTGCTGCACTCCTCTATCGATCATTGCAGGCTTGCGGGCGGGTGTCTGTGATGGGCGTACATAAAATTGGTGATGAAAAAAGCACGGACGTACGGCACGACTGAAGTGTATTGGTTTGAGCTCGACCTTGCGGACAGGGCTGGCAAGACTCCACCTAATCGGGCACAGCCTGGTATGCAATTTGGGCGATTTCGAAGAGCTTGCAGAGTCGCTAAACAGTTTGCGGAAAAACTAACTCCTGGTCGAGAGCCGTGCCCTCAGCGGCTAAAGCCGAATTCAAAACAAGGCAGACCGCAGCGGTGAACCGCTCCACCCCATCACGCCAAAAGCGGGCGTGCTGGGGGCCCCGGCGCTGCGCCACCCAAAATCAAGGGCAGCGCCAGTTTTTTTCCGCAAGCTGTAAAGCGGCACACTGATACGAACCGAAGAGCTGGCGGTGTCGCTAAAGCGACACCCTGACACGAACCGATTTCTTCTCCGGCATCCCGGCAAAAAAGAAACCGGGCGGTTGGGCCCGGTTTCGGAAGCGCCGGTTGCGATGCGTTTACATCGCACGGCGCGGCTGGTTCAGAGAATTGCGGGCGTGGTTTCACGTCCGCTTGTTCATCTCGCGCCAGCAAAGTGTTCAAAGGAGCGAGGAAACATGCGTAACCGACGCAGCAACTATGGGGCCAGTGTCACGATTCTGTGCAACCGCTTTAACTGTTTTTGCAACTTACAGAAATAAAGCCAGTTTGCTGGCGTTGGCGGGGTGGGCGTGGCCGTTCCAATGTTGCTTGCAGCGGTTGCTGGCAGCGGGATGTTCAAAGTGTTGCACAGTTCAGCGAGGCTTGGCATAGGTTTGGGAGTGGGGGCGAGCGTAAAAAAAATTATCAATCTTTCGGAGCTGTGACCGCAGAAATGTTACAATTTCGGCAAGAGCGCCGAAGGTACGGCAGAAGAATCGAGTTCCAGCCACTAGTCCGAGTCTACATTCTGGGAGATATCTGATGCCGAATGGGAACGCGGTGGGACCTGAGAACAAGCGACCAACTCAGGAAAAGCAAACCAAGAAACCCTACACCAAGCCCGCATTCCGCTTCGAGCGGGTGTTTGAGACGCAGGCATTGAGTTGCGGAAAGGTACACGGGCTGGGGCAGTGTCACTATAGCCGCAAGACTTCCTAGCGTTGCGTCCTCTAGATGTGTCCCATAAATTCTCGAAACTCACAGCGCGGGCTTGCGCCCGCCGTGGTCGGGGTGGCTTCCATGCACAACTTCAAACGCGCCCGATGTTCTGGGCGCGTTTTTCAATGCTCCGGCTCCTCAGGCTCTGCCCTCATTAGGGCGCCGATTGGGAGAACTGATAGGCGATAGGAGTGGCTGAATCACCGGTGCCGCAGGTGCTACTGGTATAGGTTCCATGAGTCGGACCACCTGCACCATTGCCACTTAATCCCAACGTGTAAATCTGGGAAGCGCCGGCCAGGGTACCGCCTGGCACGGAGTTGTCGACCTCGATTCCGCTCGTCGACCAACAGCCAGGAGTACCAACAGTTAGAACCTGCACGTTGCCGACAGCGACGGGGGTAGCCGTTGGAGTGTTGATCGAATAGACCAAAACACACCCGTCCGTACCGGTGGCGTGACAATTGCCAGTTGTTGTTTGCAATCTGTCGACACTGAAGAAAATATAGTCTACGCCGGAGCTTGTACATGTGACGCCCGTACCACAGGAGCCTCCTGTAGTGACAGCGCACTCGCTTAGACCGTTGTTGCAAAACTCGGTAATGGGAGATGGCCACCCATAATGGTTACGGCTAGTGTCGGTGAGGCCGGAAATGGCTGTAGCGACGGTTCCCATGGTGCCGGTAGCGGTAATTGGTATCCGGTACAGGTTCACGCCGCTGTCGCCCGTGGTGCCCGAGCCGCCGGTGTTTCCCATTACCCAAAGGTTCCCGGCCGTACCGGTCGCCGAGCTGTAGTACACGTTGTCGAAAGTGCCGGAGTAAAAGTAATAGCCAGCGCCGCCTGTGCCTGTTGTCACTGAGCTGCCGCCGGTGCCGGAGGCAAAGTTCGCCGCGAATTGACGGACGGCGTTATTTCCAGCGCTATTTGTGGTGACAAAGGCGTAGACCTTCTCCGTGTTGGGATCGACCAAAGTACCGTCGACAATAGCATCCCCCAGGCCGCTGGACGTGGCGTTCTTGCTTCCACTTGTTGTTCCCGCATTCCCTGAGCCCACGGCATAAAGGGCAGCATTGGTGGCCGTCGCAATGTTGCCCACAAAGACATTCCCAGAGGCGGGGTCGTAGACGGGCGACGAGGTTTTGTAAGTAGCGTTCAGCGTCACCGGCCAGGGACTCGTCTCGGCTATGGTTGTTCCATAGAAGACTCCGGTGATCTGGTGGAGCCTGCCGCTGTCATCGCCCACATAAATGGCATCATCGCTGAGGTAATCGTAGAACGGCGCCGAGTACGTGTCGTTTGCGCCTAAGCTCACGGTGTAGAAGCAGGGGGCGGTGCAGTTCCTATAGTTAGTAGCCGACGTCTGAGCCGTAAGCGTATCAGGCGCAGCGAGCGTCCCCGTGCCCGCCGCCCACTTGAGGAGAACCAGGCTTGCCGTGTTCGTGGGAACCGCCGTGAGCGTGAGTGTAGCGCCGCTAAAGGTGGCCGTGGCTGCCGTCGTGAGCGTGGCGGTGGTTCCATTGGTGACGCTCGCGATGGTGTCGCCGGCAGGGATATTAGGATTCCCCGAGATCACCGCGCCTACGTCGGCGCTGGTCAACCCACCACCGGTGCAAACAAGATCAATCAGCTGGAAGAAAAAGTTATAGCCGACAGAGCATCCCGTAACGCTTTGGGTTGTGAGATTACTCTGAATGAACGCCACCTGTGAGCCGCCTTCAGAGATTATGGGAGAGGTTGTAACCATGCCTCCCGTGTTATAGGCCCAATAGACCGACGGAACAGTGACCGTAGCGCTCCCACAACCCGTTTCCGTCGGGGTGTTAGTGCCATAAAGCTCGTTGTAGGCAACGATATTTGCTGCGCCTGCCGCGCCCGCGACACCGGTCGGGTAAACAACAAAATCGGCGCTGCAACTGGCGGTGAAGATGTTAAACGAAAACTTGGCAGGGTACATGTTCGGTTGCACCTGGCCGCCGGCTATCAGTGTCTCATTCCAATCCTTGTTTAGCTTTCCCTTCTTCGGCTTCGCCTTCTTTATGCTCTCTGTCCCCGCCTGTCCATGAATCACTAAGGATCTCGACGGATGCCCATAACGATCGTCCCCTGGCTGATTCAATCTCGACTGCGCGGCTTGCACGGCCGTCCCGCCGGTGAGCGTCGCTGAATTGACACCTATTATACGCAAGAGGCACGGCCATGCGATAGTGACCGCCGGTAACATGCCGGAAGGGTACCGATGGGCACCGGATTGCTGGCGCCGCGGCGCAGGCTACATTTCCCGGCGGCCTTCCATGGCCTTCAGCATGGTGACTTCGTCGGTGTATTCGATGTCGCTGCCTACGGGAATGCCCATGGCGATGCGGGTCACGCGCAGTCCTTGTCTTTGCCGCTTCAGCTGCTGGGCCAGGTAGGTGGCGGTGGCTTCGCCTTCGACGGTGGGATTGGTGGCGAGGATGACTTCTTCGATTTCTCCGCCGCCGACCCGGCTGATCAGGTTGGCGATGCGCAACTGCTCGGGCCCTATGCCGTGCAAGGGCGAAATCGAGCCGTGGAGCACGTGGTAGACGCCGTTAAAATGGCGCGTCTTCTCGACCGCGGCAATGTTGGTCGGTTCCTCCACCACGCAGACGAGCTTTTGATTGCGGGTAGGACTGCTGCAGTAGACGCAGGGATCGACGTCGGTGATGTTGTTGCAGATCGAGCACAGACGCAGCTTGGCCTTGACGTCGCGAACGGCGGAGGCCAGAGCCTCGGCGTCATCGTCGCTGGAGCGCAGAATATGAAAGGCGAGGCGCTGGGCGCTTTTGTTGCCGACTCCCGGGAGCTTCTTGAGTTCGTCGATGAGCCGGGACATGGGTTCGGCAAAGCGAGACATAGGGATTTGTAATTGGTGATTTGTAATTGGTAATTTAAAACCGAAACGACGAGGGGGTTTGGCTTTTCAATTACCAATTACAAATCGCAAATTACAAATTCATTCCTAGTCCGCCGAGCATTCCGCTAACGCTTGATTGCATCGCCTGATCCACCTTGCGGCTGGCTTCGTTCAGTGCGGCCATGACTAGGTCCTGCAGCATCTCGACATCGCCGGCCTTTACTGCCTCGGGATCGATCACGATGCTGCGCAACTGCTTGCGGCCATCCATTTTGACGGTGACCGTGCCGCCGCCAGCCGAGGCCTCGACCACGGTCTGCTCCATCTTCTTCTGCAGCGTCTCGTACTGCTGCTTGGCTTGCGACATCATTTCCTGCAGATTGAATCCGGACATGGGGAAATTTGTAATGGGTAATTTGTAATTTGTAATTTAAGACCAAGCAACGAGGAGTTTGGTTCGGCTCTTCAATTACAAATTACAAATTACCAAATTACAAATGGGTCTCATCCTTTCTCCCGATAGTCGATCACGGTGCGGATTTCGGCTCCGAATTTTTCCTGCATGCGTTGCACGATTGGGTCTTGTTCGGCGCGGCTGCGTGCGCTTCCGTTGGATGCGCGGCGCGGCGCGGATATTGCCTGCGGCGCTCCATCGGGCTCGAGCAGCATCTTGATCGGTCTCCCGGCCAGAGCGCTGGCGGCGGCGCTGGCGATGCGGCGCACGTCGGCGGTGAATGACATTTCAATCATCGTGCTCGAAGCCGCTGCTTTTGCGATCAGCGCATTTCCTTCCAGTCTCCACTCCGCGTTTTCCAACAGGGAAAGGAGCATGGGCTGATTGCCCAGGGCGCGGAGAACGGCGTCGCGCAGGGACTCGGCGTTCGCTTCCTGCCCTCGTTCGCGAGGGTTGGCGGAGAGCCGGGCGCACTCGCCCGACTGGACGGGCGAAACGCCCGTCGCTCCACTAGCTATTGGATCTGGTGCCGTCGACAACTCCTCAACTGCTGGCGCGGCCGATCCCATGATAACGACGTTGGCGCTTGATCCGCCGGTCGGGTGTGTGACGCGGGCGCCCTCGCCCGCGAATGCCGTTGCATCTCCCGATGACTCAGCCTTGGGAGTGCCTTTGCGCGCGGAGTCAGCGGCGAACGGCGACACAGAGTTTGACCGCGCCGATGCCGGCGGCTCGGCGCGCCGGGCTTCTGTGGGCGACGCTTGCGAACGAGAAAGAGGAGAGGCGAGAGCCGGCGTGAGGACAGGCCTCGGTGCGGGGCGCGCTGGTCCGGAAGCCGCCACCTCGCTGAGCAACTGCTCGATCGGCAACAGACGCTGCGCATGCGCCATTTTCAGCAGTCCCAGTTCGAGGTGGAAGCGCTGTTCCTGGCGGTAGCCGAGTTCTCCGTGGGTGCGCAGCATGGTCTGCAAATGCCGCGCCAGGTCTTCCTCGGTGAAGAGTTCGGCGATGCGGGCCACGCGGGCGCGCTCATCGGACGAAATCTGCAATAGCGCCGAGTCTTTGCCCGCGATCTTGGCTACGGTGACATTGCGCAGGAAGCGCACCAACTGGCGCGCGAAATGGGTGGGGCTGTGGCCCTCGCCGATCAGTTCGTCGACCAGCACGAGGATTTTTTCGCTGGAACTTTCCGCGACGGCCTGCATTACCGTTTCGAGCGCCGCTGCCGGAGCGGAACCGATCAGACTGCGAACGGAATCGAGGGTGAGGTGCTCGGAGGTGGAGGCGATGGCTTGGTCGAGAATGGAGAGCGCGTCGCGCATCGAGCCGTCGCCCGCTTCCGCCAGCAGGGCGAGGGCGTCCTCGTCGGCGGGAATCTTTTCTTTGGTCACGATGTCGCGGAGTTGCCCCATTATGTCTTCGAACTTCACCGCCCGAAAGCTGAAGTGCTGGCAGCGCGAGCGGATGGTCTGGGGGATATCTTCGGGCTGGGTGGTGGCCATCATAAAGATCACGTGGCCGGGAGGCTCCTCCAGCGTCTTGAGCAGCGCATTGAAGGCGGCGTCGGTGATCTGGTGGGCCTCGTCGAGAATGTAGATTTTGAAGCGGTCCCGCGCCGGGCGGTAACGCGCGGCCTCGCGCAATTCGCGGATTTCGTCGATGCCGCGATTGGTGGCAGCGTCGATTTCGATTACGTCCACGGCGTTGCCGGCGCGAATCTCGGTGCAGGAATCGCAAACGCCGCAGGGCTCGGCCACCGGCCTTTCCGCAGAGCGGCAGTTCACCGACATGGCCAGGATGCGGGCGACCGTCGTCTTGCCGATTCCGCGATGACCGCTGAAGATATAGCCGTGCGCGATGCGCTCCTGCGCGATGGCATTTTGCAGGGTGCGGGTGACGTGCTCCTGGCCAATAACGTCGGAGAATTTCTGCGGCCGGTATTTGCGCGCCAGAACCTGGTAGCTCATGCGAGACCACGATTATACAGTCTCAGGCGGGTGCGGCTGCGAGCTGCGAGCTTCGGGCGAACCGGATGCCCTCGCAGCTCGCGGCTCGCAGCTCGCAGCCCGACCGCTTGCGTGGCGGAGTCAGGCGGGGTAGGCTCTTGCATTGAGTCTTACTGCGAATATTTGGAGAAGAAGCGCCAATGCAACTGCGAATGAGCACACGGACGATGGAAGGCGTGCTGGTGGTGGATTGCAGCGGTCGAATCGTGTTCGGCGAAGAGTCGGCCAGTCTGCGCGACACGGTCAAGAAACTGCTGGCCCAGAATCCGAATGTTGTGATGAGTCTGCGCGAAGTGAACTACATAGATAGCGGCGGGCTCGGAACTCTGGTTTCGCTTTACACCAGTGCCCGCAACGCCGGCGGCGGGGTAAAACTGGCGCGGCTGACCAAGCGCGTAGGTGAGCTTCTCCAGATCACCAAGCTGCTCACGGTTTTTGAAGTGTTCGACGATGAAGAAGCGGCCGCGCGGTCGTTCAAGAAAGGTGGGACTTAAAGCCGCGATTGATTTTGCTGCACTTACGGCGCGGCTGAAGCCGCGCCCCTTCAAAACAAGATCAAAGTCTGAGTTTTTCCGCAAGCTGTAAAGCGATACCCCGATAGGAAACCCAGTTTTTTCGCAGCTTGTTCACCGGGCCTCGGTCGATGGCCCGCTCTTATGTATTCAGAAGTATTCATGAAGTTGCAGCGGCCGCGGCTAATCGAGGTCGGTCAACTCCATGGCTAAAGGATTCATTGCATTTCCACCCTGGATGTCCGTGAGTACCAGGGTATGAATGGTGTTGTCTGCCGGACCGAGGTACTGGCTAAAGATTGGTGTGGTTTTCCCCGCTTGAGTAACGTAGAGCTCGTAACCAGAGTTGCCGTTGTTGGAATTGTTGCCGGGAAAAAAGACAAGGCTTACGTATTCGCTCACTTGCTGGTAGGCAAGGCCAGAGATCACAGCGCTCCCCATGGCCTGGACGGGGATCGGGTCGATATAAACATCCACGCCGCCTGGGGGTGAGTGGGGCGATGCATTAATGACGCGGAATTCCACGCTGCCCGATGCCGGCGGCGAGTTGTCGTCAAGTATGGACTGCAGGACAACGTTGCTGCCGTTGGCGCCGGTTGCAGAAACTCCAGTCGCAATTACAGTGTAATGTAAACCAGCGTCCCAATTAACGGGGGCGCTGAAGACCGAGGTGGTGTCGGTGGGGTTCACGAACCCTTCGATCATGTCCGTATCCGAAAACACGTTCTCATAGCCCGCTGAGGGCAGAAAACCGCGGAATCCTATGTCGGCAAACAGTTGCATGCCGTCGATTTGCTGCGGGCCGTAGACAGCGATATCCAAGGCTGGGGCGTCCTGAATGGCATGGACGAAACGAATCTGCGCTTGATTGCTGGAACCACAACTGGTGGCAACGATGCCCAAAGCCGCAAGAGCCAACGAAAGGGGCAGGGCTTTCAACCAGCGAGACATCCTTAATTCTCCAAAAGGCGGTTGGGCGGGAACACGAAGGATTTTAGCAGCTTGTTGGGTGGTTCACCGGACCTCGGTCGGACCTCGGTCGAGGCCCGGTTCCTTTTCCTGACCATTGACATTGCATTCCTGAATATTGCATTCCTGAACACGGCAGCGAGACGCGCGGCTGGGCCCCGGCGGCTCGTCCGCGATTAGCAATTGTTGTCATTCAACACGACGAGGAACGAACTCATTGTACTTCCATTCGGGTTGTCCGTGAGCACCAGGGTACAAACGGATGCGCTGCTCACGCTGCCGCTGACGTTGACGTTGGTGCTGAATAGTTCCGTCCCGCCCCCCGCTGTGTAAACGAACACCGTGAAACCCTCGTTGTTGTTGGAATTATAGGAAACGTTTACGTAGCCGCTCACCGACTGGTAGGCGAGGGCCGAGATCGTAGGTTTTACACCTTGGAGGGAGAAGGGATAGGGGGTCGGTTCGATCCAAATATCCACGCCGGAGGGGGAGTTGGGCGACGCGTTAATGACGCGGAAATTCAGGGTGCCATCTTCCGGCAGCGTGTTGTCGTCACTGAGAGACAAGAGCACAACGTTGTTGCCGGTAAGGGTACCGCCAGCAAAACCAGTCGCAACCTCCGTGTACTCTGTCCCGCTGCTCAAGGTAGTGGAGTCGGTGAAGACGGGGGTGGTGACTCCGGGGGATTCAAACCCTTCGATCGTGACATTCCCCGAAGGTATGGGGATATAGGTGTTCGCCGAAGCGGTTTGGAACTGTACGCCAGTAAATTGCTGCGTGCCGTTGACCTCGACATCCAGGCCGCCAACACCATACTCTTCGGTGTTTTGGATAGCATTGACAAAACGAGCCTTCGTACCGTTGTTTGAACTACAGCCGGTGGCGACGATGCTCACGGCCGCAATGGCCAACGTAAGGGGCAGGGCTTTCAACAGGCGAAGCATAGTATTCTCCCAACGACGGTTTTCGTGGTGAGCAAGAGTATGGGATGCCAATATCGTAATCCCAGGTTTCACCAGCAGGTGTAAATTTTTGTATTGATGAGTCTAATTTAACATGATTGGCCGGCCGGAAGATAAGCGTGCCCGCGTCGTGCGCTGCATTCGCGCCTTGCCGGCGGGAACGGTTTCGAGCTACGGAGCTTTAGCCAAGGCTGCGGGCTGGCCCGGAGCCGCCCGGCAAGTGGTGCGCATCCTGCATCAGGTTCCCGGATTGCCCTGGCACCGCGTGGTCGGCTCGGGCGGGGCGATCAAGTTGTGCGGAGAACAGGCGGCGGAGCAAAGATTTCGCCTGCGCATGGAGGGAGTGACCTTCCGCGGGGCGCGTGTGGATATGAAACGGCACGAGTTTCACTTTTCGAAAGTGAAAATTGTGCGCAGCAGGTAGGCGGACGAGGCCATTGTGCGCTAGTAACTTTGTGCGCTAGTAACAGTGTTGACTCCTCTTTTTCACGCTAGTGGTTGACACCAGAATTCGTTTTGGGCTAGTGTGAGCCTACACCGGAAAGGAGGTGGTCGGATGACAAGTTCTGAAAGTGGCAGTAGAAGTACCAGACCAGGTGAGGTGGCTGAGTCTTAGGGCGGTTGCTCTAAGCGGAGTTCTCGAGGAACCTTTGGTCGGGGGAATCGGGAACATCTCTCGCAAACAATCCGTGAGTATGGGCTGATCCGCCGGACACAAGCCGTGCCCGGCACCGGAG
>JBEKFN010000048.1:0-16037 GCA_050013295.1 Terriglobales bacterium | reverse complement strand
GTTGGCACCCGCTGGAGACATTTGAGAGCGGCATCCGCAAAACCGTTTGCTGGTATCTTGAACACGAAGTCTGGGTCCGCGATGTTACCAGCGGCAGCTATCGTCAATGGATGGCAAAGCATTACGCCACCGAGCGCTGACAGTTTATGGTGAAACTCCAGATCCCGAAGCCAGCGCCTAAAGGCGCTTTCCTAACACCGCACTTTCGGTATGCCTGAAGGCATACCCTGATACAAATCGCACTTGAACCATCGCCTGCTAAGGCTGAAACTCGACATGACCAAAACCGCGCCACCGAATTACAAAGGCATCATTCTCGCGGGAGGATCGGGCACGCGCCTCTATCCCGTCACCCACGTGCTTCCCAAGAGCCTGCTGCCGGTGTACGACAAGCCGATGGTGTACTACCCGCTCTCCACGCTGATGCTGGCCGGCATCCGCGAAATTCTGCTCATCTCAACTCCCGAGGATCTGCCCCGCTTTCAGCACCTGCTCGGTGATGGCTCCCGCTACGGCGTCAATTTCCAATACGCGCTGCAACCGAAGCCCGAAGGCATTGCGCAGGCGTTTCTGATCGGCAGGGAATTTATCGGCTCCAGCGGCTGCGCGCTCGTGCTCGGCGACAACATTTTCTACGGACACGACCTTGTCAAAGAATTGCGCGCCGCCACGCTCCAGCGCAAAGGCGCTCGCGTTTTTGCCTACCCAGTCAATGACCCCGAGCGCTACGGCGTCGTCGAGTTCGATCCGCAGGGAAAAACGCCAAAAGCGCTCAGCATTGAAGAGAAACCAAAGCAGCCGAAATCCCGTTATGCGGTCACCGGGCTTTATTTTTACGATCGGCAGGTGGTCGAAATTGCCGCGAGTCTCAAGCCTTCGAAGCGCGGCGAACTTGAAATTACCGACGTCAACCGCGTCTATCTCGAGCGCAATCAACTCAACGTCTGCGTGATGGGCCGAGGCACGGCCTGGCTCGACACGGGCACGCACGAAGCCTTGATGGAAGCCTCCTTATTCATTCAGACTTTGCAGAAGCGCCAGGGCCTCATGATCGCGTGCCCCGAGGAAATCGCCTATCGCTCAGGCTACATCACCGCCGCACAACTGGAGGCGCTGGCGCATCCGATGCGCAACAATGGATACGGCGCCTACCTTCTGCAATTGCTCCGGGAACGCGTCTTCTGATTTTGGGGGCCTCGTGTGGGGACGGGCGCCCTCGCCCGTCCAAGCCGAGCGCAGCTCGGCAGCCGCCGGCGGCCATAACCTGGACGCGCCATCATGGAGAGAACTTTCCGATGAAAAAAATCGCCACTAGCCTCCCCGGAATTCTGCTCCTCGAACCGCGTGTGTTCGGTGACGACCGCGGCTTTTTTCTGGAGAGCTACAACCAGCGCACGTTTGCCGAGCTCGGCATTCCTGAGCCATTCGTACAGGACAATCATTCCTATTCCGAGAGAAATGTCATCCGGGGCTTGCACTACCAGATTCGCCAGCCCCAGGGAAAACTAGTGCGTGCCATCACGGGCGAGATCCTTGATGTCGCGCTCGACCTCCGCCGCCGCTCGCCCACCTTCGGAAAGTGGGAGTCCTTCAAACTCTCCGGCGAGAACAAATACATTTTATGGATTCCGCGCGGATTTGCTCACGGCTTCCGGGTCGTGTCCCAGACCGCCCATGTCCTCTATAAGGCGACGGACTTTTATGCGCCCGAGCACGAGCGCACGGTGGCGTGGAATGATCCTGCGCTGAACATTGATTGGAAACTCGATGACTGGCAACTCGACCGCGAACCGGCCGTCCCCATGACCGGCGCCGCGATCGTCTCTGCAAAAGATCAGCGTGGTGTGCCCTTCCAGCAGGCTGAAAAATTCGAGTAACGCCGCGTCAACTCAGCCGGAACCCGACCGCAATCGTGGTCTCATCGCCTTGCCGCTGGAGAGGTACGGCTCAGATCTCCATGAGCGCGGCTGTTCGCGCCGTCTCCGGATACACCGGCTCCGCCTTCGTTACGATCCGCCTTTCGACGGCTTCGGGAGAGACTCGCAGTCCCGACTCGCTAGCTGGCGCCCGCTTTTCCAGTTCGTTCCAAGACTTCTGCCACTGCCACCATCCCAGACCGGCCAGAGCCAGGATGCAAGCGACCAGCACATAAAATCCACGCCGCCCAATGCGAATTCTGCGCCTTGGCTTGGCAGCCGGTGCCGCGGCGACCACGGGCGCTTCCGTCTTGGCATCTGCAACTCTCTTTTCTTTTTTGAAATCTCTGGAATCCACCGGCTGTGATGCGGATTGGTAAACCCAATAACGGATCATCTCCCGCTGCTCCATCGACAATCCAACAAACTCAAGACCGCAATGGAGCCGGGACTGATAACGAACCAGCGCCCGCGCTCGGACCGGCACGCCCACATTCGGAAGCCGCAGTTCGACTGCCACCTGTTGGCCGGCCGCCAGTTCTCCCGCCACAACCGCGCCCACACCGGCTTCGCTAAGGTCGGTGCAGCGTCCAGGTAAATTTTCGGGGACCCCCGATCGCAATGCGATCAAGTCCAGGGGCACATTGATCGGGTGCCGCGGAAAAACGCGCCGCGGCGTTTCTTCGCGCGCCATCGATGGAGCTGCACTCATCAGACTGCCTCCGCAGGATCGAAGATCCTTTTCATGCGGCTGGAATCAACCGGCTGGAACGAACGACGAAGGCGGCGCTTGCAAGATCGTTCCTCCGAGTATATCGGAAATGTTGGAATAGTTTTCCTCAGCCTCGGCCCACATCATTTATTGTCTCGGTGCCTCTCCCTACTCCATGTCCCGCCAGTTTGGCCCCACCCCGATTTCTACCAGCAACGGAACCGCGAGCGCATGCGCTTCCTCCATATGCTCCCGCACCAGCGGCTTCATTGCCTCTACTTCGCGCTCCGGCACTTCGAACACCAGTTCATCGTGCACCTGCAAAGTCATCCGCGACTTCAGCCCGCGCTTCCGGATTTCCTCATCAATACGGATCATCGCCAGCTTGATCAGGTCGGCGGCGGTTCCCTGCAGCGGAGTGTTCACCGCCGTGCGCTCCGCAAACCCGCGCTGGGTGGCGTTTTTGCTGTTGATGTCGGGGATCGGCCGAATGCGCCCGAACAGCGTCTTCACTCTCTGATCGCGCCGCGTCTGCTCGAGCGTGGCATCGATGAACGCCCGCACTCCCGCATATTTTTCAAAATAGGCATCGATGAATTTCCTGGCCTCACCCGGCTCGATGCCCAACTGCTGCGATAGCCCGAATGCCGACAGCCCATAGACAATCCCGAAGTTCACCACCTTTGCCTGCCGCCGGTGGTCCGGCGTAACCATCAGCGGCGGCACGCCAAACACCTGCGATGCAGTCAGCGTGTGAATGTCATCCCCGCGGCGAAACGCCTCCACCAGCAGCTTGTCCTTCGAAAAATGTGCCAGCAGACGCAGTTCGATCTGCGAATAATCCGCGGCCAGCAGTACGTGCCCCGGCTCGGCGATAAAGGCCGCCCGAATCTCTCGCCCAAGTTCCGTGCGAATCGGAATATTCTGCAGGTTCGGATTCGCCGAAGCGAGCCTCCCCGTCGCTGTCCCAGTCTGCCCAAAAGTCGTATGCACGCGGCCAGTCTGGCTGCGAATCAGCGCCGGCAATGCATCCACATAAGTCGACTTCAACTTAGTCAATTGCCGGTACTCCAGCACCAGCCGCGGAACTTCGTGATCCGCAGCCAGTCCTTCCAACACATCCACCGCCGTCGAAATCTTTTTTCCTTTCCCGTATTTCGACGGCATCGGCAGAGCCAGCTTGTTAAACAGCACATCGCCGAGTTGCTTCGGCGAATTGATGTTGAACTCCAATCCGCAACGCTCATAAATGTCTCGCGCCTTGACTTCCGCCGCGCGCTGCAACTTCACCGACATCTGCCCCAGCGCCGCCAGATCGATCTTCACTCCCGCGTTTTCCATGCGCGCCAGCACAGGCACCAGCGGCGCATCGATCTCCTCGTACACCGAGGTCAGGCCCTGGTCGTCGATTTCCTTGCGGAGCGCCCTCGCCAGCCTGCCCGTTACATCCGCCGCTTCCGCCAGGTTGCCGCTCAACTTCAAATTGAATCTGCGCAGCGCAACCTCCGCCAACGAATGCGACGAATAGGTCGGATCGAGCAGGTAGGAATACAGCATCGGATCATGCTTCACTCCGGCCAGCGCAATGCCCGATTGAGAAAAATCCTCTGAAAAATAATGCAGGGCCAACTTGAGGTCGTGAACCGTCTTCGGCAGAGCGGCATCTTCGAGCACGCTCTTTACCAAGTCGGCGAGCGCCCGGTCTTCCAGCGCGACCATCGCCCCCGCCCCCGGCGCATTTGAAACGGCGATGCGCTCTACACCTCGGGCACCCCGATCCTCGGCATCCGCAGGCTGCAGAGCAAGAAACCCCGACTGAGCCGGCTGAGGCTCGCCTTCTTCAGCGCTGCCGTCGGTGTAAATGCCGTCGTTATAAATGCCATCGTTATAAACACCATCAGTGCGCTCGGTCGGAATCGCCAGCGCGAGCGGTGCGCTCTCGCCCACGCCTCCTAGATACTCCTCGAATTCAGCCTTCGACTTGATCTCCCGGTAGTCGCCCTCCTTCACCTCAACTACGGGAAGCAGTTCTTTCAACAAGGAAGTAAACTCCAGTTCGGCAAACAGCGCCCGCAAAGATTCAACGTCCGGTTCGCCCGCTTTCATCGCCGCAACATCCAGCTCGACCGCCACGTCGGTATCAATCGTCACCAGTTGCTTGCTGTAAAGAATATTGTCGCGATTGTTCTGCAGCGATTCCCGATACGTCTTCTTCTCCACCTCAGCCGCATGTTCCAGCGCCTGCTCCACGCTGCCAAAGCGCTGAATCAGTTCCACCGACCCCTTGTCGCCGATCCCCGGCGCCCCCGGAATGTTGTCCACCGCGTCGCCGCGCAGCGCCATTACATCCACCACCTTCGACGGAGGCACTCCGAGAATCTCCTCAACCTTCGCCGCATCGCAGATCAGGTTGTCCTTCGGCGGATTCAGCACCTGCACCTTATCGTTCACCAATTGCAGCATGTCTTTGTCGCTCGACACCACGAACACCGGAAAGGATTCCGCAGCCGCTTTCCGTGCCAGCGTCCCGATCACATCGTCGGCTTCGTAACCTTCGAGCTGCAAAATTGGAATGCGATACCCCTCCAGCGCCCGCCGAATGTATGGAATCTGCTGCACCAGGTCGCCCGGCATCTCGGCGCGGTTCGCCTTGTAGCCGCCATACTCCGATTCTTTGAACGTCTGCGTCTTGATGTCAAACTTGCGGATCGTCGTAATCGCTTCCGCTTGCTGATTGCGGATCGTCGGCGCGCCCACATCGAATACGGCCGCCAGATACTCGGGCGAAAAATCGTCCCGCAGCTTCCGCAGCATGTTGACGAAAACATACGTCGCCGCCGTTGGAACCCCCGTCTTCGTGGACATCGGGCGCTGCCGCGCCATCGCGTGATAGGCGCGAAAAATGAACGACATGGTATCGATCAGGAAAATCCTGCCCTTGGATTCCCCAAGACGCTGGGCGGAAGCGGGCAGAGGCCCAGGCGTGGCGCTCTTTTGCAGCGGCGATTTCTTTTTGGCAGGCAACCGGCCAAGTTTAACAGTTGTGGAAGATCAGGAGCCGACGACAAATGGCGAATTGCGGCTCCGAACAGCGAACGGCGAACGACCGACAGCGTACGACGTTCTTCCAAATCCCGGGCAATCGCGTATGATATGAACTTTTGAGCTTTCGCCCCGCTGAGTGCTGAATGCTGAGTGCTTCATGCTGCCCTTCAAGCTCGTCTACAGTGACGACTACTACCTGCCCATTGGCTCCCATGTTTTTCCCTCCGAAAAGTACAAGTGCACGCATGACCGGCTGCTCGCCTCCGGAATGGCCGCGCCTTCCGATTTTGTCACTCCTCGTCCGGCCACCGATCAGGACGTGCTGCTCGTGCACACTCCGCAGTACGTCCACAAATTGAAAACGGGCACCCTCACCGCGCTGGAAGAGTTAGAACTCGAAGTGCCGTACTCGCCGGAGTTAGTGCGCGCCTTCTGGCTCGCCGCGGGCGGTTCCGTGCTGGCCGCCAGTCATGCCCTCGACGACGGCGTGGCCATCAGCCTGGGCGGCGGATTCCATCATGCGTTCCCCGATCACGGCGAAGGTTTCTGTATGATCCACGACGTGGCCATCGCCATCCGCTGTATGCAGCGTGACGGCAAGATTCGCACTGCGATGACTGTCGATTGCGACGTCCATCAGGGCAATGGTACGGCCGTGATTTTTGCCGGCCCGCGCGTCCCCCGCGAACCACCGCCCCCGACATTGGCTTCTGTTCTCGATTCCACGGACCACATCGCGCACTCGGCCCCGCACGAGAGGCCGCGCAGCGCCCACGCCGGGGACGTCTTCACCATCTCGCTCCACCAGCAAAACAACTACCCGGTGTTTAAGCCCCCTTCGTCGCTTGACCTGAATTTGCCCGATGGGATGGGCGACGCCGAATATCTGGCGTGCGTCGGCGACGCACTCAGTTTGGGATTGAGCATGTTCAAGCCGGAACTCATCTGTTACCTCGCCGGAGCTGATCCTTATCGCGAAGACCAGCTCGGCGGATTGTCTTTGACGATTGAGGGATTGAAGGAGCGAGATGCTCTCGTGTTCCGGGCCGCCAAGACCGAGGGCATCCCCGTGATGGTCACACTCGCCGGTGGCTACGCCCTGAATGTCGAAGACACAATCACGATTCACTGCAACACGGTGGTCGCCGCGAAGGAAGTGTTCGGCGAAAAAAGCTGACGGATTGAGTGCCGAGGTGCAGAAGATATACTCGACGCCATGGACGCTACCCCCTCTCAACTTGCGCACCGTGAGTTCTATAACATTCTGATCAGCGCCGTGGGGCCGCGGCCGATCGCGTGGGTTTCGAGCCTCAGCGCTTCCGGACAACCCAACCTGGCGCCCTTTTCGTTTTTCAACGCCGTATGCGCCAATCCCCCGCTGCTGGCGTTTGCGCCGGCGATGCGCTCGTCGAAGAACTTGGGCGCAGCGGCAGGAGAGCCCGCAGGCACGCCTAAAGACACGCTGCGGAATATTCGCGAGACCGGAGAATTCGTGATCAACGTGGTCACCTTCGAACTGGCCGAGACCATGAACCTGACCAGCGGAGATTATGACGCGTCCATCAATGAATTCGAATTGGCAAAGCTCGCCTCGGCGCCTTCGAGAGTGGTGCGGCCACAGCGAGTGGCAGAGTCTCCCGTCAGCTTTGAATGCAAGCTGCGTCAGATTCTCGACTTCAATCCCGCCCCCGACGGCGGCAGTCTGGTGATTGGTGAAATCGTCTCGGTTCACGTAGACGACCGCCATCTGAAACAAGGCCGCCTGGACCGGAACTCGCTCGATCTGATCGGACGCATGGGCGGCATGCAGTACACGCGCACCACGCAGCGGTTTGAAATGGTGCGGCCGAAGGTGGAGTAGCGGGGATCAATGGCATGCCAAAGCGCTGATCTCCGGCAGCGCGCGTAGAATGCATAGGTCCTTCGCTTCGCTGAGGATGACACCGAGGATTTTGCGAACGACGAACAGCGAACGACCGACGACAAACGACCAACGACTTCTGCCCCGTCGCGACTGCTAAAATAGCTGCTTACGCTATGTTCGAGAATCTCCAGGAAAAACTCCAGCGCGCCTTCAAGTCTCTCCGCGGACAAGCCGTCCTCACGGAAGAGAACATCTCCGAGGCGCTGAAACAAATTCGTCTGGCGCTGCTTGAAGCCGACGTCAACTTCAAGGTTGTCAAAGAACTTATTGAACGCATCCAGGCCAAGGCTGTCGGCCAGGAAGTGCTGACCGCGCTCTCGCCGGGCGAGCAGGTTATCAAAATTGTCCGCGACGAACTGGTCGCGACTCTTGGCAAAGATACGGCTAAATTAAAGTTCGCCTCGCAGCCGCCGACCGTCGTGCTCATGGCCGGGCTGCAGGGCTCGGGCAAAACCACCACCTCCGGCAAGCTTGCCAACTGGCTCAAGAATGGCGGACACCGCCCGCTGCTCGTCTCGGTCGACGTCTACCGCCCTGCGGCGCGGGAGCAGCTCAAAGTTGTCGCGGCGGCGATCAAGGCCAACCTTTACGAAGGCGAGGTCGGCGAAGCGAATACGGCGACCGTCGAGCGCCTTGCCAAAGAAGCGCGGCGCGAAGCGATCAACACCGGCTGCGACGTGCTCATCGTCGATACCGCCGGCCGTCTGCACATCGACGACCAGCTCATGGAGGAGATGCAGTCGCTCAAGCGGCTGCTCAATCCGCAGGAAATTTTATTTGTCGCCGATTCGATGACTGGACAGGACGCCGTCAACTCGGCTGACGAATTTCATAAGAAGCTCACGCTTACCGGCGTCATTCTTACTAAGATGGACGGCGACGCTCGCGGCGGCGCGGCGATCTCCATCCGCCAGGTCACCGGGCAGCCCATCAAGTTCATCGGCATCGGCGAAAAATACGATGCGCTTGAGCCCTTCCACCCCGACCGCATCGTCTCGCGCATTCTCGGCATGGGCGACATCCTCTCGCTCATCGAAAAAGCCGAGTCGCAGATCGACAAGAAGAAGGCCAGCGAACTTGCCTCCAAGGTCCTCAGCGGCGACGGCTTTTCGCTGGAAGATTTCCGCGACCAGTTGCGGCAGGTTCGCAAAATGGGATCGCTGCAAAGCCTCATGGGCATGCTGCCCAGTGTGGGCGCTTTCTCTGGCCTGCAAAAAGCCGCCGACCAGGTTGACGAAAAGCAGATCAACCGGGTCGAGGCCATCATCAATTCCATGACGGGGTACGAGCGCAACCATCACGAAGCCATTAACGGCAGCCGCCGCAAGCGCATTGCCCGCGGCTCCGGCACCAGCGTGCAGGAAGTCAACAGCCTGCTTCGGCAGTACGCGCAGATGAAGAAAATGTTCAAGCAGATGGGCAAGCCCAGCTTCGCGCGGCGGATGGCGGGGATGAAGTTTCCGGGAATGTAGAAGCAGCTCTCGGCTCTCAGTAAGACCCTCTCCATTTCGGACGCCAGTCGGCGCAAACTCGAGATGTGTTCCACGTGGAACGTTATACTGGTATTTATGTTAGTATCATTGTGTACTTACAACGGGGCTTAAATGAAACAACGGAAACGAGTTACGAAGCGGGCACGGGCGTCGCGAAAAGTGACGCGGATTGCGGCGTCGGCGAGGTCGAGGCGGCGTCCGCGGTACTTGCCGGAGGAGTTGGCGGGCATGTACAAGCCGGTGAAGAAGCCGGTGACGCTGCGGCTGGATGCCGACCTGCTGGCGTGGTTCCAACGGGCCGGGCGGGGCTACCAGACGCGGATCAACCGGGCTCTGCGGAAGGTGATGGTTGAGGAGAGAAAGAAGGCGCGGGAGTGAGGGTTATTCCGTCCCGAGCCCAGGTTAGCGCCCAAAGAACGGGCGCGAACCTGGGGCACCGTGCTTAGGGTCAATGCCGCGAAAGCATGGGCCAGCCCGCGGGTAAGAACTTGGAAATTCGGGGGGGTACCCCCCCTCCCCCAAATTGAGTTAAATTATTAATAATAAAGCAGTTATAAGCAAAATATTCAAAAGATTGGACTTAGCTGCGAATTCTGCGGATTGGCGTGCACTTTCGGGTGCACGGCGGGTTGCTCATTTTGCCAAAAAACGTCCACCAAAAAGGGCACTAAGGTTCACGAAGGAACGGTTCGAAAAAGAAAGCTTTGTGGCAGGTTATGGCGTTCGCGTTCGAAGGAGCATCGTCAAACTGAGCCACCGCTCACTGCCCCCATATGGTTGTCAAAGAGCCGATACTTTAAGGCGGATGATGCGTTCGCCTCTGGAGACGGGCGCACTTCTCGATGGTGCAATGTCGAGCGATCATCGCACCGATTGTGGTGCATGTCTGTGATGGCGGTACGAGAAAAATGTGATGAATATCTCCGCTCCTCACGGGTTCAGGAAGGTCGCAGATCCGGGCCACAGTTACGTGCGCAAGCCCATCATCGGAATCAAAACAACTCGATGGGCGCTGTGTGGCCGGATGCGGAGGCGAGACGGCCGTCACGCGTAACCAGGCGCGCGCTCAGTTTTTCGGCGAGCGCAACGTATGCCGCATCATAGGCGGACAGGTTGTGACGGAGCTGCCAAACCCGGGGCAGCAGAACGAAGTGGGGATACCGAGTCATGCGCAGGTCGAGCAAGTCTTCGATCGCCTGATCGGCGCGGTGCGCTGAGACCGCGCCTTCCCGCACCAGACGCCGCAGTACCTGGCCGACCTCAAGATCGAGCAGGTGAGGAGCGTGGAGGGATTCGTTGTGTGAGTAAATTCGCTGCTCAATCCGCTGTCCGGCGGATGTCTGAAGCAGCCAGTCAATGGTGGCGGATGCGTCGAGGACGATCACACGCGATCACCGGTCATTGGTCATTGGTCATTGGTCATTAGTGATTGGTCATTAGTGATTGTGCCTGCGTTCTTCCTGCCCGTTCTTCCTGCACCAGGCGCGCAGTATCAAGTTGGACGGCAACCGGCTTGCGTTTGTGCAGACGGGCGCGTAACTCGGTCAAAGTCGGCCGCTCCGCGACTTCTCTAATTTCTGCTAATAAATAGTCCGACAATGACATGCCCGCCATGGCTGCACGGGCTTTCAGAGTGCGGTGAAGAGCGTCGGGCACATTGCGGAGCTGAATCATCTTTGACATGTGGTAAGCATACTTTCATGTTAAGCACATGTCAAAGAGGTGAGCTGTGTGCCGTCTCAGCGCCAGAGAAAACCAGAATCCCAAGACCTATGCGACCGTGGAATCCCAGGTCTCGAAAAGCGCGCGACCTGGCGCACCCCGGCGCGGCGATCCAGTGGGCCCGCCCAAGCGGAGCTTGGGCGGGGCACCCTCGAGAGTAAGTTCGGAAGCGGTAGGTCGGGCCACCCGCCAGGAACCTTGAAGAGCGGGGCGGTGCGGACTCCCACACATTCGCAAAAAACGCGAATGTGTGGGGCACCCAAATCCCAACAGGAGAGGACCGTGGAATCCGACCTTTCGAAAGGCGCGAAGGTGGGTGTCCGGCCGGTATATCATTCCGACGACTATGGACACTCTCGATCCTGCGGGAGAATTTCTGCGCATTTCCGAGCGCTATCGACAAATGAGTGACGGCGAACTCCTCGTCCTCATCCCGCAAAGCTCCGAATTGACACCTATTGCCCAACAAGCGCTGGCGAACGAAGTGCGGTCACGCGGGCTGAAGGCGGAGGTAGACAACGAGAAGGCGTCTGCTCCATCGCAGATTAAGGCATCGCAGTTTAAGGCATCGCAGTTTAACGCGTCGCAGTTTAAGCCGCCGCCAGCGTTCTTCGAGCACGAATCTCCGAAACTTCGCGATTCGACCGGTTACGATCCTTCCGGCCCCGATTCTTCGCACGAAGACCAGTACGACGAAGACCGCAAACTGGTTGAGCTCTGCACCGTATGGAGCGTGCGCGACGCTCTCAAGGTGCAGACGATTCTTGATGGGCTAGGAATTCCATTTTTCATGGGACCAGAGAAGGCTACGGGCGCGGACGGGGTGACGTCGAATTTCGCCGATGGAGTGGGCGTTCAGATCATGCGAATAGGTTTGGCTTGGGCGGGGCCGGCGATGGCGCACTATGAGCCGGAGGACGATCCCACTCCAAGAGAGAGTAAAGAGCTGGATGAGCTGGTGGTCCGCTGCCCCAGATGCCATTCCGCGGAAGTCGTGTTTGAGGGTGGGACTTCTACGCTGGTAGTTGCAACGGATGAGTCTTCCCAAAAATACAAATGGACCTGCGATTCCTGCGGCCACCAATGGGAGGACGACGGGGTGGCGAAAGAGGAATGAGCGCCCTCCGCCCAGGTTAGCGCCCAAAGACGGGCGCGAACCTGGGGCACAGGGCGGTATACCTCCTCTAATTTGATATCGTAGAATTAGAGTCGAAAGAAAGAAGAACTCTGAAGGGCGCTCCGCAAATCGCGCCCTTTTTCTGTTTGTCGGTGGAAATCTGTAACCGAGGCTCTTAGCACCCAACCTTTGTCACCGTCACCGGGCTTTTTCAGCCACTTGGTGATGGCTCCTTCGAAAATTCATTCGCCCATCTGGGGCATGACCACGCCAGTCGGCATAGTTCCCTTTCCATGAAGCCCTGCGCAAATGGCGGGGGAAGACTAAGCAAAACATTATAGCGAAGCTGGGAGTGACTTCGGAATTGAGGAATTGTGCAGAAAAACGGAAAAATGACGGCTGTAGCAAATTGGGTCTTAATCATAGTGCATGCGGGTCTCCTTGTTCACTTGTTGGGTAGGCTCACCTCTACGCACGGGAAAATACGGGGGGTGGACTTGGTCTGCGAGGTGTTGATCATCGCCGTCCACCTCTGCGTGCGGCAACGCACCGAGTGAATCCATCCACATCCCCCCGCATCTAAAACTTGACAGTGATTCGCTCAGGTTATAGGATGGCCTAGGGCGTAATCATCATTTCATTGATTGTAAAGCACTTATCTGTTTTGGAGGATGCGATATGAGCAAGACTATTGGAATTGACTTGGGCACCACCAACTCCTGTGTGGCGGTTATGGAGGGCGGTGAGCCGAAGGTTATCCCTAACGAAGAAGGTGGCCGGACTACTCCTTCGGTCGTTGGATTTACGAAGACCGGCGAACGGCTGGTGGGGCAGGTCGCCAAGCGGCAGGCTATCACCAATCCTGAGAACACCGTTTACTCGATCAAGCGGTTCATGGGACGGCGCTATGACGAGGTCAGCGAAGAACTGAAGATGGTCCCTTACAAAGTCGAGCGGGACGGCGACCATGTGGCCGTCATCGCGCAGGGCAAGAAGTATACCCCGCCCGAGATCTCGGCGATGATCCTGCAAAAACTGAAGAAGGCGGCGGAAGACTATCTGGGCGAGAAGGTCACCGATGCGGTGATCACCGTGCCGGCTTACTTTAATGATGCGCAGCGGCAGGCTACTAAAGATGCCGGGCGGATCGCCGGGCTGGATGTGAAGAGAATCATCAATGAGCCGACGGCGGCCGCGCTGGCTTACGGGCTCGACAAGGGTAAGGACGAGACCATCGCGGTGTACGACTTTGGCGGCGGGACTTTTGACATCTCGGTGCTGGAAGTGGGCGAAGGCGTGATCGAAGTGAAAGCCACCAACGGCGACACGCACCTGGGCGGCGACAACATCGATCAGCGGCTGGTCGATTGGCTGATTGACGAATTCAAGAAGGATGAGGGTCTCGACCTGCGCGGCAAGGGCAACGAGATGGCTTTGCAGCGTCTGCGGGACGCGGCGGAGCGCGCGAAGATCGAGCTTTCCACCACCATGGAGACCGAGATCAACCTGCCGTTTATTACGGCGGATGCCGGCGGGCCGAAGCACCTGGTCAAGAAGCTGACGCGGGCGAAGCTCGAAACCATGATCGAAGATATTCTGCAGCGGTCGGTGGGGCCCTCGAAGCAGTGTTTGAAGGACGCGGGTGTCGATGCCAGCAAGATTAACGAAGTGGTGCTGGTCGGGGGACAGACGCGCATGCCTCGCATCCAGCAGATCGTAAAAGAACTGTTTGGGCGCGAAGGGCATAAGGGCGTGAACCCGGATGAAGTGGTGGCCATCGGCGCTGGGATTCAGGGCGGCGTGCTCAAGGGCGAGGTGAAAGACCTGCTGCTGCTTGACGTCACTCCTTTGACCTTGTCGATCGAAACTTTGGGCGGCGTGGCTACGCCTATGATTCCTCGGAACACTACGATTCCCACTAAGAAGACGGAGACGTTTTCTACGGCGGCCGATAGTCAGACTTCGGTTGAGGTGCATGTGCTGCAGGGCGAACGACCGCTGGCGGCGCAGAACCGGACTTTGGGTAAGTTCCATTTGACGGGATTGCCACCGGCGCCTCGGGGCATTCCGCAGATCGAAGTGACGTTTGACATTGACGCTAACGGCATCCTGAACGTGACGGCAAAAGATAACGCCACGGGCAAGGACCAGAAGATCACTATTACTTCGTCTTCGGGCTTGTCTAAGGAAGAAGTCGAACGGATGGCTAAGGAAGCGGACGCGCACTCGTCCGAAGACAAGGCGCGGCGCGAAGAGATCGAGGCCAAGAATCAGCTCGACTCGATGGTCTACAACATCGAGAAGATGCTGAAGGAGCATGGCGATAAGATCTCGGGATCCGAGCGCGGGGATGTGGAGAATGCTTTGGCGGACGCTAAGAAGGCGATCGAAGGCGGCGACAAGGCGGCGATGGACTCGGCACGCGAGAAGCTGACGGCGGCTTCGCATAAGCTGGCGGAGCAGATGTATAAGGCTACGCAGGCTGCTCCGGGCGGGACGCCGGGTGGCGGCGCGGGAGCGACTGATGGGCATGGCGCAGCGCCTGGCAGCGATGGCGCGGGTAAGAAGAAGGACGAAGGCGTGATCGACGCCGAATACGTGGACGTAGAAGACAAGAAATAAGCTGTCAGCCATCAGCCATCAGCGAGTGGCACTTCAGTGGGGGCGCGAATGCGCCCCCACTTTGCATCACAGTTTCAGAGTTTTTTACGGGCCAGAAATGAGGAAAACGAATTGAGATTTGAAGTCAATGAACAGATGTTTTTTGTGAATTTCGTCCCCGAGGAGGGACGCTGGTACTGCTTCGCGCCGACCGCGACCGGAGTGCAGCGGATCCCCGTGTCGATGGATGCGGCTCCTTTTGAAGCGTTCACCGTGGCGGTGGATGAGCAGGCGAAGGAAGTGGTGAACTGAAATCGCGCTCTCAGTTGTCAGTTCTCAGCTCTCAGCCTCGCGGGTGTGCGACACTCATATAGCAGGAAGGTCCAAGAGGTCAGTTGACTCGCATCGCTGAGAGCTGACAGCTTAGAGCTGACAGCTGGGACCTGACACCTGAAACATGGCCACCCAGACGAAAGACTATTACGGTGTTCTCGGGGTAAAGAAGTCGGCCTCCACCGACGACATCCGCAAGGCGTTCCGCAAACTTGCGCGTAAGTATCATCCTGACGTTAATCCTGGCGACAAAGCGGCGGAAGAGAAATTCAAGACTCTTTCCGAGGCGAACGACGTCCTTAGCGATCCTAAGAAGCGGAAAATTTACGACCAGGTCGGTTTCTACTCCGACAATATCGATCCGGCTACGGCGGAGGCTTACGCTCGGGGCGGCGGACAACCTGGGGCCGGGCCCGGCGACTTTGGCGGAGGCTTTCCGGGAGGGCGTCATCCCGGCGGACAAGGAAACGTTGATTTCGGCGGCTTTGATTTTTCGGATCTGTTCGAGGGCGCGCGCTCTGGTGGGCGCAAGACGTCGAGCAGCGGGAGCGGCGGATTCCGCGACATCTTCTCCAGCCTTTTCACTGGCGGCGGGCACGGTGAAGGCGCCGAGGAGGGCCCCGCACCCGGCAGCGACCTTGAATATCAGGTCAACGTGCCGTTCTGGACGGCGATCCGCGGCGGTGTGATGAAGCTCAATATCGCGCGGCGCGATGTTTGCGGAAATTGCCACGGGAATGGATTCACCGAAGCTCCGGGGCAATGTCCGCAGTGCCATGGCAAGGGGACGATCGAACAGACGGGCGGGCGGATGAAGTTCAATGTCACCTGCCCGCGATGCCATGGGACGGGGAAGAATATTTCGACTTGTCCGGTGTGCCATGGCGAAGGCAGCGTCGAGCGCACTGATCCGCTCGAGATCCGCATCAAGGCGGGAACCCGCGACGGACAGCGCATTCGGATCGCGGGCAAAGGCAATGCCGGGTTGCGGGGGGGCGGGGTCGGCGATCTCTACGTGATCATCCGCATCGGCGAACACGCATTCTTCCACCGCGAGGGCGACGACATCCGCATTACGGTGCCGGTGACAGTGGTAGAAGCGGCGCTGGGATCGAAGATTGAAGTGCCCACCATTGACGGCCGGAGCGTGCTGAAGATTCCTCCGGGGACGCAG
>JBEKFN010000047.1:0-16157 GCA_050013295.1 Terriglobales bacterium | reverse complement strand
CTTAACCTACAAAATTACCATACAAGACCCTCTACCGAACACAAATGCCAGGAACGGGAAGCACGGTGAAAGCGTCACTGATTTGCGTCTCGGAGGAACTGGGATCGTTCAACCCCGCCCTCGTCGCGGGAGCGGAGACCGTGATGGCGAGCGAATGCTACCGTGGGCGAGATATCGGACACCAGTTCGGCAGTCGGGTATTGTCCTAATTTGAAGTTTCCGTTACCAATGTAGCGTGGATGCCGCTCAGATTCAGATACGCCGCTTAGCGCCAGCCGATGCCGCCTTGTATCGCGACACTCGACTGGAAGCGCTTCGATGCAACCCAGAAGCATTCGGCAGCACGTTCGAAGCTGAGAGTGCCCAAACATTGGCGTTTTTCTCCGACCGGATTAGAGGTTCCACAGTGTTCGGCGCTTTCCATGACTCAAAACTTGTCGGCATCGCTGGGTTGTTGATCGGCAAAGGACAAAAAGAGGCTCATAAGGGCCGGCTCGTGGGCATGTACGTTCGGCCTAGCGCAAGAAGGGCTGGGGTTGGACGGCGACTGGTGGAGACGATAATTGAATTTGCACGCCATCACGTCGAACTGATCCAATTGGCCGTGGTCAGCGACAACGAACAAGCGCGGCGGCTATATGAGCGTTTGGGCTTCTTGGAATATGGAGTCGAAAGGAAGGCACTGAAGCAAGAGGGTCACTACTACGATGAGGTTCTCATGGCAAAGGACCTCAAGCCAGCTGGCGCGAGACGGTCGGATTGTGCTTAAATTCGCGAGTTATCCACACAATTCACTTTAAGATGAGAGGCTTCATGCACAGGAGACTGCTTTCTTACTTAATCTGCTTTCTGCTGCTGAATATCTCCAGCGCAGCCGCCAAACGCGCCTTTACCGTCGAAGACCTTTACCGGGTTCGCGGAATAGAAGACTTGCACGTATCTCCCGACGGCAAAACCGTCCTGTTCACCCTGCGCACGGACGACCTGGCGAAGGCAAAGAGCACCAAGCACATCTGGCTTATGGACGCCGACGGCAAGAACGCGCGCCAGTTTACGTCTGGAGAAAAGGGTGAATCGTCGCCCGCCTTCTCACCTGACGGCAAGTGGATCGCCTTCATCAGTTCGCGGGATGGCGACGACAATCTCTACGTCATCTCCGCCAGCGGTGGCGAAGCCCGGCGACTCACCAATATTTCCACGGGCGTCTCCGGCCCGCTCTGGTCGCCTGACGGAAAATGGATCGCGTTTACGGGCGACGTCTATCCGGAATGCGGCGCCGACGATGCCTGCAACAAGAAGATCGGCGAGCGCTGGAGCAAAGGCTCGCTCCACGCCCATCTGGCCGATGCGCTGCTCTACCGCCATTGGACGCAATGGAAAGACGGGAAGCGCACCCACGTCCTGCTGGCCGACGTTTCCACCGGCGCGGTGCGCGATCTGACGCCGGGTGACTTCGATTCGCCTCCCTTCCAGCTCGGCGGACCGTTGCAATACGATTTCTCACCGGATAGCACGGAACTCGCGTTCGACTCGAATCATGACCGCGATCTCGCTTCGTCCACAAACAGTGATGTGTGGATCTTCTCGCTCGGTGGGAGTCAACTGCCGCGCAACATCACCGCTGGGAATCCTGCCTTCGACGGTCATCCGAAATACTCACCGGACGGAAAATACATCGCCTATCAAATGCAAAAGCAACCCGGCTATGAATCCGACCTCTTTCGCCTGGCCATTTACGATCGCTCTACCGGTGCATCCCGTGTGCTCACCGAGTCCTTCCGCAACTGGGTTGACGCCTTTCAATGGGCCTCAGACTCCAAATCTCTCTACTTCAGCGCTCCCGTCGAAGGCGACACTCCCATCTTCCGGGTGAGCCTCGACTCCGGATCCATTCAACAAGTGTTGGTAGACCGAACCATTGACTCCTTCGAGGTCTCACAGGACAACAGCCGCATTATCTACATCCGGCGTTCTGTCAGCGATCCCGCCGAATTTTTTGCGGTGGACTTGGCTGATGGGAAATCCTCGACGCCGCAACGTCTATCTCACTTCAACGACGAAGTCGCCAATGAGGTGGATCTCCGTCCGGCCGAGCGCATGTGGGTAAAGGGAGCCGGCGGAGCGAAGATCGAAGTCTTCATTGTCAAGCCCCACAACTTCGATCCGTCGAAGAAATATCCGCTCATCCTCAACGTGCATGGTGGGCCGCAGTTTCAGTGGCAGGATTCTTTTCGCGGAGACTGGCAGGTTTATCCCGGCTCCGGCTACATCGTCGCTTTCGCCAATCCGCATGGATCCACGGGCTATGGCCAGGATTTCACGGCGGAAATTTCCGGTGACCATGGGGGCATGGTTTTTGAAGACCTGATGAGGGTTACCGACGAATTGATCAAGCTTCCCTACGTCGACCCCGATCGCACGGGCGCCATGGGATGGTCCTACGGCGGCTACATGATGGACTGGTTCGAGGGCCACACCAGCCGCTTCAAGGCTATCGCGTCGATGATGGGACCATTCGACCTACGTTCTTTTTACGGCTCAACCGAAGAGTTGTGGTTTCCCGAGTGGGACCTCAAAGGTCAGCCGTGGAACTCCGACCAATACGAAAAGTTCTCGCCTTCCTACTTCGTGAAAAATTTCAAGACGCCCTGCCTCGTCATCTCCGGCGAGCGTGACTATCGCGTCCCTTACACACAGTCGCTGCAGATGTTCACGTCACTGCAAGAGATGAAAGTTCCCTCGAAACTGATCGTTTATTCCGACGCGGGCCACTGGCCTAGTTGGTATGAAATGGCTCTGTACTACACCGCGCACCTCGAGTGGTTTCATCAGTATCTCGGAGGAGATGCGCCACCCTGGTCCACGGAGCAATTCCTGCGCAACGCCGTCTTCGACCCTGCGACGGGTCAACGGCTCAAGTAACACCGGTCCGCGCGGTGGGCATCTGAGGCCCGGATTATCGCAGACCGGATGAGCGTGTTGTCATTTAGCAAGCGGGCCGGGATGGGATTCCCTCGCCAAGGACAAAGCTTGATCCCACGCTGCCCACAACCGCCGATGCTCGCGGCAGTCCGAGTCGCTCCCGAATGCGATACACGGCTTCAATGCCGGTGCAATGTGCGCCCATCAGATTCGCCACTTTGAAGTCTTTCATCTTATCGGCAGTCCAATTCAGTTGGTCATCCGTCGCCGGAAAGAGATGCAATCCGCCGATGACTGCCTCTACTGGCTCGTTGGGAAATTCCTCTCGGGCAAAGGTGAGGATGTTGATGATGCCAGCGTGTCCGCAGCCAGTGACCACGACCAAACCTTCCGGGGTGTTGAGCACCAGTGACTGATCCTCGGGGATCGTGTCCTCGACCAAGCCCGCTGGGGTCTGCACTTTTCCGCTGACGCTCCAGTTGCGTTCTGGGTATTTTCGAGGCACCGGACCTGTCAGCCACGCACCCGGAAAGATTTCCGCCGCCGCTTCATGTTCGATGAACCTTCCCCCAGTCGCTTCGTACTCCTTCTTCAATGCGACCATCCGGTTATCTTCGCCTTGGGGCGCTGGTCTGCTGTAGAAAATGCCGCGTGCGACATGAACTACTGACAATGCCGATGGGTTACTCTTCATCATCTCTTTGCGAAGGGTCATCAGCCCACCGACATGATCCCAGTGATTGTGCGTAAGAATTACTTCTTTAACGCCGGACAAATCAATCTAAGTCGCGCGCATTTTGCAGCACGTTATCGGGATGGGCTCCCGTATCCAGCAGAACGCGATGACCATCTGCTTCGATCAGCGCGGAGAAACCCCACTCTCCCACCCCCGTTACGCTGCCCACCAGCATCGTCGAAAGCAAGGTCACCTTGAGCGCGTGAATCTGGACAGGTGGTGCGCTGTGAACGTTAGGGGCGGGGCTGGCGCCTTGAGCCGCGGCAGGAGGCTGCACACTGGCAATGGGAAGCGAAAGCGCGATCAAAACCGCAGCAACGTGTATCCAGCGAAAACGCGAAATCTTGTGCATGTGTCGGTACCCCCTCCATAATGTTCGCGACGAGACGCTAAAGTCCGCGAGCAAGGCAATGGTACCGCAAACTCCTCATCCCGACTGGCAGTAGCGAGGCGGATATACTCCCGCAGTTCCAGCCCATCGCTTTGGCAGATAGGGCAACAGGAACACCCCACCCAGTCCAGTTCAGCGCCGGGTGAAAAAACGAAAAGCGCCCCAGACTCCGGTTAGAGTCATTGGGGCGCTCCCGTTTACTGCGCACATTCCAGCCTATGTTAGGGTTTCCGCCGAAGGAATAGCTCTTGCGTGCCTCGTGGCGGCACTGCTGGGCTATACTGCCCCGATTCGGTGAGGCGCTGGGTCGGGATTGAATTGTGATCGCCTCGTCGGGGCAGCGAAACTCGTCAGCTTCCGACTAAAATCGCGAGATGACGCCCGCGCAGGTAAAGCCTACGATCTCGCCCGAACTCCTGAACCAAATCGACATAAGAGTTGGCACCATCGAAGCCGTGAGCGATGTTGCCAATTCGGAAAAGTTAGTCGCACTCAGGGTCAACTTCGGGGATCATGTGCGCACCGTCTTGGCTGGAATGAAGCGCGAGCGTGCAAATCCACGGGAGATCGAAGGCAAGCAAGCGTTATTCGTTGTAAACCTGGCGCCACGCAAGATGGCAGGGATGGTTTCGGAAGGAATGCTTTTCGACATCGGCTATTTCGACGGGATCACCCCAGTGCTGGCGGTGCCGGAGGCGAGGGTGCCCGATGGAACCAGAGCAGGATGATGATTACGGATGCTCCACCCAAGAAAGCGAACCGCGAGGGATTCCTGGAAAGCGACCGGATCAAAACGATCGAAACGCCACAGGACGGACGCTTGCTCACGGGCGGTGGAGGAGTGATTGGCCGAGGACGAATCGGGGTGGCTGAAGTGAGGATCAGCAACGCTCCTGACGCGGTTCAGACTTCCCTTCCCGCAGACCGCGTAACTCTTTCCTCGCTGAGGCGGCCTTCCCGGGTAAGGTTCCCGAAGACGAGCGGGAGAACCGGGTACCGGTAGTCGTATTTGCGGTCGATCTCTTTGCGGCTTTGGGTCAGATAGTGTTCCAATTCCCAGAGGCCGCCAAGCTGCTCAAGGAGATCCTGGGCAAGATGATTTTGAACTAGACTACATGTGTTCGAATACTTGGAGTTCAACAGCTTAGAATTCCGCTTCATGGAGGGCAATGTGGGACTCAAATTAAAGACCATTTCAAAGGACGGTATTCCGGAAGCCATTTCCAAGGTCGAGTTGCATCGCTACCTGAACGAACCGGAGGAAGCCGAGTCCATCTGCCGCGACATCCTGGCGGCCGATCCGGAGAACCAACTGGCACTTCGATTGTTGGGATTGGCGCTGACCGACCAGTTCGAGGGCCGGCACTCAGATCGCTACGGCGAGGCGGAAAAGATCTTCCAGGGCCTGACGAATCCGTATGAGCTCCACTACTACATGGGGCTTCTGCTCGAGCGGCGGGCCAAGGCTCAGGTGAAGTCAGGGGTAACGGCACATCTCCTGGTTGGTTCCCTGCATGAGGCGATGCGCTGCTTCGAGAAAGCCGAAAAGATCCGTCCACCACACAACGACGACGCCATGCTGCGCTGGAACCGGTGTGTCCGGCTGCTGGAGAAACTGGAGCGCGATCCGATCGAAGAGAGACAAACGGCGGCCTTCGAAGACCACGACACGGCGCCGATCACGAGTCGGCCGGGCGGACGGGCTGCGAAGTAAGCGGATTCGCGAATCGCGCCCGAAGATCGAACGGTCCTTGCCGGACTAGGTGGAGGCAACAAGTAACTGTGCATGAAGCCTCATCTCTGAATGGTCGTCATTTCCCCGTGCTCAGCACGGGAATACCGTCCGAAGCCCCGACTTTACTCAAAAAATGAAGACGGCCGGCTGGTGAACTGGGTATGCGGAATCACGGGCTGATCACGGGCTGGAGAATTTTGGGGATTCTCTCCATCCCTATGGAAAGAAATGGTAGGCACGTGGGGACTCGCACCCCAGACCTCTACCGTGTCAAAGCTCATCTATTCAATCCCTTCAACAACTTGAATCATCGCTAGGGTCCCGCCCAAACCCTTCGAAATACGTGCAAGACGGCAGTTCAATGGATTGAAGAATGGATTGGAGAATGAGTATGGATTGGTCGAGGCCCGGCACAGAGGATACCGGGCGTAATCCCTTGGAACAGGCAAAGAGGCTAGCGCTGACCTGCCGCCACTAGATTGGAACGGTGCCCAATAATACGGATGTCGCTTGGACACGTACGTCTTGTCCGCGGAGCATAACAAGCTGAGCTTGCCGCATTGCCTCAAACACTGGGAGACGCTTAGCTAAATTATGATAGAAGTCGATCATCAAGAAACACCTTATTGCGTCCCCGGTGTGTCCCCGCCGGATTACAGCTCGTTCTGTCAGACTCCAGGGATTTGCGATCGCCATATCTATTTCGAGCTCGCCGGGAAGAATCAGTGATGTTCCTACCGCGCCGACGGGTTCAATGAGGCGAGTCTGTCTCCCTTAGGAATCTTCCTTCCTGCAGTTCAGTGAATGCTTGCCGGAGCTGCTCCTGCGTATTCATTACGATCGGGCCATACCAAGCGACGGGTTCCTCGAGCGGCTTTCCCGAGACGAGCAGAAATCGGATTCCATCATCCCCGGCCTGAACAGTAACTTCGTCACCCCGGTCAAAAAGAATCAGCGAACGATTGTCCGCCTCCACGGGAGGATTGGTGTCCAGCCATTTGATCGCCTCGGTCGGCACCGCGAGCGGACCCGAAGCATTGCAGAATTTTCCACTGCCTGCGAATACATAGGCAAACGCGTGACGAACGGTCTCCACGGGAAGCGTTTTTCTTTTCCCCGGAGAAACTGACACGTCGAGATAGATCGGATCGGCAGCAACTCCCTCCACCGGCCCGGTCTTTCCCCAGAAACTTCCGCAGACAACTCGCACATGAGTGCCATCGTCGTCGGTGATTTCGGGTATCTCGACGGATTTCACTTCCTGATAACGAGGAGCGGTCATTTTGAGCGATGACGGCAGATTGCCCCATAACTGAAATCCATGCATCCGTCCTGCATGATCGCCCTTTGGCATTTCTTGGTGAATGATGCCGCTGCCGGCAGTCATCCACTGAACATCACCTGCGCCGATAACGCCGTTGTTGCCCATACTGTCACCGTGCGCCACGGTTCCGGCCAGCACGTAAGTGATCGTCTCGATTCCCCGGTGCGGATGCCACGGGAATCCGGCCAGATAGTCCTCCGGAACATCGTTGCGGAAATCATCCAGAAGGAGGAACGGATCGAAGTCTTTTGTGTTTCCAAAGCCGAATGCTCTGCGAAGATGCACGCCCGCACCTTCGAGGGTCGGCTTCGATTTGATAAGCCGCTTAACAGGTCGGATCGACATATTGTGCTCCAGTCTTCAGTGATACCGTAATTAAACTCAGTCTCCATACTGATTGTTCCCTCATAGCCGGCCGGTCTAGCGCCACGAGTTTGTTCAAGGCTGCATCTGCCCGGACTCCATTGTGGCCTCATACCGCAAACTCTGCAGATCTCGCGAGATCGTTGCCACGGCGAGTGTGCGGTTACCACGCTTATAGGACACCGCGCAGTCGCGGGCTTCGAGACTGCCTTCGATCTGAACCTTGTCCCAACCCTCGGCGTGCCCGACGTAGTTGATGACGACGTCGTAATGCTGGCTCCAAAAGAAAGGCACGGCATCGAATTTTTCACGATGACCGAGGATGTTTCTGGCCGCCACTTGCCCTTGACGCTCGGCAACGACCCAGTGCTCAATGCGGACAAGTTGACCCGAATGGGCGTCGGGCCAGCGGGCAATATCGCCCGCGGCAAAGATTCCTGGCGCACTCGTTTCAAGGTATTCGTTCACCGCGACGCCGCGATCGACCTTCAATCCAGCCTGCTCGGCCAGCGAAAGCGATGGTCTCACTCCCACTCCCAGGACTAGAAAATCTGCATCGAGCGTTGTGCCACTACTGAGTGTCGCCCTTTGGCCATCGAGGCGAGTGACCGTCTCGCCTAAGTGGAAGACAACACCGTGAGCTTCGTGAAGTGCGCGTATAAACTGTCCGACCTCCGAACCCAGCACACGCTCCAACGGTAGTTTCTCCGGCGCCACGACGTGGACGTCGATGCCTCGCGTACGCAGAGACGCTGCAACTTCCAGGCCAATGAAGCTCGAGCCGACGACGGCCGCTCGCTTTGCCGACGCAGCCTTCTCGACGAGTTTACGGCTGTCGGCAAAAGTGCGAACGTAGTACAGCTGAGAATCGGACGCCCCAGGAACGGTGAGCGTAACGGGTTCGGCCCCCGTCGCCAGCAACAGCGCCCCGAATGGGAATATCTTGCCGCTCTCGACTTGAACTTGCTTCTGCCTCACGTCAAGTGCGGAGACTCGCGAGCGGAGAATGAGATCGATACGCTGTTCAGCATAGTAGTTCGGCAACCGCAGTGGCATCCACTCCTCAGGAATGGGACCGGCAAGGTAATCCTTGGAAACATTCGGACGGTCGTAGGGAGCGAAATCATCCGCGCTAATCATCGTCACAGATTCGTCGTAACCTTCTCGCCGCAGCATCTCGGCGGCAGCTAGCCCGGCCGCGCCTCCCCCTACGATTACCACCGAGGCCGGGGGTTTCTGTGCATTCGTAGCAGCAAACGCCGACTTTCGAACGAGGGTCGACAATTTCTCGCGTACGAATACGGTATTGTCGATCCGCTCGACGCGCCAACAGGGGATCGGGTCGAACGCCGGAGCGCGCAGCGCTTCCCCGGTTCGGAGACTGAAACAGGCGTGATGCAATGGGCACCGCAACTGGTCGCCAACAATGAGGCCCTTGATGAGCGGCCCATGGTAATGAGTGCAACCAGCTCCCACGGCGAAGAACTCGCCACCAGTGCGCGCAAGGATCACGTCTTCGCCGTTGATCTTCCCCTGAATCATTCCGCCGTCAGGAAGGCGGTCAACCGGGAACCCGTTCCCGAAATCTGGTCCTGTAAAGTCTTCCATGATTTCGCCTCACGGTTACTGAGTAATGGATGCCTCGATCCACTCCTTCGATCGGGGAAAGTGACGGTACCACCCTACCTGACCTTTCAATCGGCGCTGCCGTCACTCCAGCGAGGTTTCAATGCCCGGTAGAGTCGCTTCGGCGGCCTGCCTCGAACAGGAACCAAGTACGCCGCTCGGTCTCGTCAATCCAAACTTCGATGAGGCTGGCAGTCGCAATGTCCTCGTATTCTTCGCAGACGCCGTGGGCCTCGCGGAGACGCGCAGCGAGTGTCTTGCTCTCCTCGCGCAACTCGGCGAGCATGTCCTCCGGCTCGACGTACAGTGCATCATTGTCCGATACGCGCTGCAAGCGGGCGATGTGGCCGATGGACCTCACCGTGGTCCCCCCTAGCTTGCGGATGCGCTCCGCGATGGGGTCGGTCATAGCGAAGAGTTGGTCGCCCTGTTCATCAAACAGCAAATGGTAATCGCGGAAGTGCGGTCCGCTCATGTGCCAGTGGAAGTTTTTAGTCTTCAGGTAAAGCGCGAACACGTCCGCCAGGATAGCGTTCAACGCTGCCGAGATATCCCTGGTCGCCTCCGCTCTAAGGTCCGTGGGGGTGATCAGAGGAGTCTCCTGCTTGCGTTCCAGTTCTTGCGTCACTTCAATTGATTTACTCATAACATCTCCTTTCGAAAGTTCGAATATGTCGACATCTCCAGCAACGATCCCGGCCAGTCGTTAAGCCTTAGGCCTTCAAGAACGCGAGCAGGTCGGCGTTCACGCTCTCCTTTGTGCGTCGTGTACAGGCCGTGCGGGGCGCCCTTGTACACCTTTTCTCCTCCCTACTACTCGGAGAGCAGCAACTTCATGACCAAACGCAAGGAAGCGAATCGAACGATGCTCGACTTTCCTGGTGGGTAAATGTTTCGCGAGTGCCGGCGAGAAACCGATGATCTTATGTATGTGGAGAGATTTCAGAACGAGTGCTGCCCGAATCATTGACACCTGATCGCGAGAGGTTGATCGCAGACTTCCTCGCATCTTGCTCTAATGCCCTTCTGACAACATACGCGCCGCATTTGGTGTCCGTATTTGGCCTCGATGTCAATGCCTTGACATTTGGCCAAGTGGTTCGCTGTTCGTCGGTTTTCTGCAAACCCTTTGAATTCATGAAGTGGATCAGCGTCCCATGTTGGGGGAACCGTGGCGCGCGAATTGCAAGTTGCAGGGCTGGTGGGGAACAAAAGAGGTATGACATGAGGTTGCGTGCATGCTCACGGACGGCACGATCACTGCGCGCATCCGTTCCGGGTTGAGTTGGACGGCGCGGGCCAGAGCTCGAAAAGCTTCGCAACGGCGGCCTCCGCGGCAAGGCCGTCATACGCCTCTATTTCGGGTGTTCGTCATCCCGGGTCAAGTAACCGCGGCTTACGGAATAAAAAAGCAGTTCAACGAAAAGGAGAAGACGATGCTTAAACACACGACTGTATTTGCACTAGCTGTAATTCTAGGCCTAGCGGTTCTGGGCCTAGATGCTCCCAATAAACCTGCTTCCATGGCCGGGTCCTGGCAGGTGGACACTCGCTATTCCGATGCAAAACTTATCACCGACGCGACGACGGATTACGGGAAAACGAAGATAAACGTAGCCCTCGGCTACGCCAGGATCAGAGGGGCCTTCAAAATCGACGACGCCGATCCCGCAAAGTCCAGTGTCGAATTTAGGTTCTATCCGGCTATGTCAATGGCGCCCTCCATTGATGAAGATGGCAAATTCCTAAAGCAGTGGCTCCAGAACCCAGCCAATCAAACGCTGGTGTGTTTCCATTCCAAGCGGGTCGTGCGGACGCCTGACGGCCGGCTGCAAGCCACGGGCGAACTGGCCGTCACGCGGGTGGACCGCAACGTCGAGGCGACTCCGAGTGAAGCGTATGCCGGGCCCGTGTATGGTCCTCCAATGATCCACCGCGTTTCGCACGAAGCCACTTTTGTTTTTGACCTCCGGGACGCTAATGGGAGCGGGCAGAAAGAAAGCTCTATCCAGGCGTCGGGATCCACGAGCATGTTCCGCGAAGATTTTCCCCAGTTGGTGAAGACTGTAGTCGGTACCTACTGGCCAACCGTGGTCCAAGAGGAAACCTGTCAATACCCTGACGCGAGTGAAGGCTATAGCGGTTCCCAATGTAAGGGAACATACCTGGCAACTGCTGGGCTTCCCGCAGAGCCTCACGCAGCCAGCGGCGAGGACGTCGGTGTCCTGACGAATTTCAATGCCATCGTCGGAAATCATCTGGCCATTCTCGTTCACCTACGTTTGGCACCGAAAAGTTCCGGAGAACCAGCCGCAGTCGGCGGCGACTAGTGCAGTGCGTCATGCAGATCGACGTGAAGAATGTGCGGCTGTTCTACGTAATGGCAACTTGCCTCTGCCAATCCAGGTACCCATTCGCGCGGATTTCAGCAGTGGCGTCCACAGCGGAGTCAATGGCACCACGACGTTCTTCATAAACGGGACGTGTCATGATGCACCCTTTGACTACGAAACCCTCGTCTTGGCCGTACGAGAAGAAAGTGGTAAGGGCAAGGCCGTAATCGCGTAAGAACGGAGAGATTTGGTTTATGTTTCACTGGGAGAAGACCCTCACCGGGGAGCGTCCAACCCTTTCTCCCAATTCTGAGGAGCCCGCAAGCGCGACTTCGGCCCGGGCGACCTTGGAAGGGGAGTACTTGTCGGAGTTCATAGATCTCCTGGTGCGAAAAGGTGCTCAGGTGATAATTCAAACTAAAGAATGGAGATGACTCATCGATCGCACGCTGGTGGTGGAAGTTGGTCGTACCGTCCTTGTAACGCGAGTTTTGAACCAGGACAGTCTGCGATTAGTCTTTATCCAGATATTCGCCGGGAACATCGTCTTCCGGTACCTCGTGCGTGCGAACTTCCTTCTCGTCAGCGGCCTCAGCGCTCTCAACACCCGCTACGACGTCGGCCTCGAACGCATTCCCTTCTTCGATCAACTCCTCGACGCTCTCCGAATCCGCGGCTTCTAGGCCGGACAGGCCTTGTAAATCTCCTGACTGTTCGCCCGAGCGCGATCCGGGATCGTCCCGTGAGAACGCCACGGCACCCAAACGCCCGCTTGTCTTAGTCCGTTTCTTACCCGAGGCCTTCTTTTTGTCCGCGTTCTTCGGGGTGGGCTTTTTCTTCGCCAACTTCTTAGGACGTTTCACCGTCTTCATCGGTGTCGCCTTCTTGCGGCCCGTTCTGTTCGGCTTCGCCGACTTCGTTCTGGTGTTCTTTTTAGTAGCCATTCGGGCAGTCTAGCATTGGCGTGTGCGCCTGGGCAAAACCGAGCCCGGCGGCTGTTGGCCGCTATGTTTCTATCGAATTCGCATAGATCAGATGACGGACCATCGGATCGCTGGCAGCATAGCCGGATAGGCGTCTTTCCAGCTCGTGGTCAGCTTGGGTGTGTCGCTCGTGTTGTCGCAGATGTTCCGCCCACGAATTCACGAGAAATATCTCCAGAATAGCGATTCGCGACTTCAGTATCTCGGTAGATACCCCACCGATAAGCCCCATCGCGACGCCGGATGCGAGCATATTGATGGATCGCTTCCACGAACTCCGCTTCGCGTTCTGGAATGACAGTATATTCGACCGCCGCCAACACCGGTCCCCGGTGAAGGTCAGTTGCAGCCTCTTTGACGACAACCGGCATGCGCCAGTGGTTCCATGGACTCAGATCCTTTTGTTGATCCTCACGACGTCCTCTTTTGCATGTTGCTCGCCTCAGTGAACCTGTCAATGGGCATTGTCGCTCACGAGTTTGCCGCAGCACTCCGGTCGCGCCGGTAAACTTGAACGATCCCATCCGCCACCAAGCGCTTGGATCAATAGGACGGTATTCGCCATCCGCCGTCCCAGAATGTTGACTGCCGTGACCTCATCCGCGAGGGCCGCACTTTGCGCGGTGATCACCTCCAGATAACTTGTGACCCCGCCTTTGTAGCGAATGACGGAAAGGTTCAAGGAATTCTGTGCCGCCACCACCGCTTCATCCTGGACCTTGGCCTCATTTTCCAGAATTCTCACCGCCGCCAGATTGTCCTCCACCTGTTGGAATCCAGTGAGCACGTTCTCGCGATAGGCAGCGACTTGATAGTCATAAGCCGCACGCGCCTGGTCGTTGAGAGAACGGCGTCTTCCCACATCGAAAACTGTTCCGACGGCAGACAGTCCAACAGACCATAGGCCACTCGGACCGTTGATGAGGGTTGTGATGGCGCCGCTTTCAAAGCCTCCCGCGGCACCCAAATTGATCAGCGGGTAGTAAGCCGTTTTCGCGACGCCGATTTGGGCATTGGCGGACGCTACCCGCCGTTCTGCGGCTGCGATATCTGGGCGTCTTTCCAGCAGCTCCGATGGCACGCTGACCGGGATGTGCGGAGGTGGTGCGGTGAGAGGCAGTGGGGGAAGGCTGAACTCCGCAGGAGGTTTTCCGATAAGAATCGCGACCGCGTGTTCGTACTGCGCACGTGCCACGCCCACATCGATCGCTTCGGCGCGCGTCGTTTGCAGTTGAGTCTTTGCCTGCTCGACATCGACTTCCGAAGCAATGCCTCCCTGGAAGCGGCTTTCATTCAATTCCAGAGCTTGCTCGTAGTCCTTCACCGTTGAGTTCAAGAGCTGTTCCTCGGCGTCGAGGCTACGGGCCTGAAAGTAATCAAGGGCCAGGTCCGCGTGCATGCTGAGGTTGACCGTAGCCAGGTCCGCTGCACTCGCCTGCGCTTGTTCTCGATAGGACTCCACCGTGCGTCGCACTCGTCCCCAGACATCAGCCTGGTAGGAAAAGTCGAACGGCAGCACAAAGTCGTTGTAGGTAGCGCCAGCTAAGAGGGTAGTAGTAGGACTGTTTGCGGATACTCGCGTCCGAGTGGCGGATGGCCCGGCCGTCACGGTTGGATAGTAATCAGCCCGATAGTAGCGTAGAACGGCTCGCGCTTGCCGGAACTGCGCCTCGGCCGCCTTTAGATTCTGATTCGATACATTGACCTGCAATTCCAGGGCATCAAGTTGAGGATCTTGAAAAATCGTCCACCACGTACCGCCAAGACTCTGGTCATTGGGTTCAGCGGGTTTCCAGTCCCCCAACTCTTTATAGGCGGGAGGAGCCTGTGCCACCGGAGGATGGTACTTTGGCCCAACCACGCATCCACTTAATGGGATCACCGTTATCGCAAGCAGAAGTTCCAGCCAGCGTGTCAGCCGCGGGTTCTCGAATAAGATTATCTTTCGAGCGCGTTTCACTTGATATCCCCCGGCAAGGTTGCCTGAACAATTTGCGCTTCCTGTCCGGAGACGATCGAGTCCGGCGGGTTGAGAATGACCTGATCATCCGACTGGAGGCCGGAGACAATCTCTATCTCATTTCCGAAGTCGTGTCCGGGCGTCACGGCAGAGAGGACGACTTTGCCGTTCTTCACAATGCCGACGCGTAGACCCTCCGAGCGGAACAGCAAAGTATTCACTGGAAGCAGGAAGGTAGAAGCCTGCGCCGGAATCGCCAAGTGGACCTCTGCGTAAGAACCCGTGAGCAGCGTGCCTGTTGGATTGTCCACATCGATTTCGATCAGCAGGGTGCGCGTTGTCATATTGATGGCATCGGCGGTGCGCACCAGTTTTCCCTGGAATCTGCGCCCGGGAAACTCAGTTAGAATGAGATCTGCCGTCATCCCGACTTTCATGCCTCGCGAATATTCCTCAGGCACGTTCACGTAAACACGCAACACTCTGGGTTGAGCGATGTGAAAGAGATCAGTTTTCACATTGCTGGTGCTACCGGAATTGATGAGGTCTCCGATGTCGGTATTTCGGGCCGTGATAACTCCGTCGAACGGAGCGTAGACCTTCTCGAAAGACTGCAGTGCCTGGAGTTGCTTGACGTTGGCCTGACTGGCTTCAACGATGGCCTTGTTGGCGTTGTAGGTGACGACGGCGTTGTCCACATCTTGCTGGGCAACGGCATTGCTTTTCAGTAATCCCTGGTAGCGGTTCTTGGTGATCTCGGCGAGCGCGAGATTCGCTTTTGCGGTGTCCAGGTTGCTAATCGATTGCTCCAGTTGCTGATCGACTTCCGGAGTCTCGATAACAGCAAGCAGTTGGCCTTGCTTGACGTGTGCTCCAATATCGAAATACCACTTCCTCAGATACCCGTTCGTTCGTGCATAAACAGGTGAGGTGATGAATGGCTGTACATTTCCGGGGAGGATGATCTCCTGCGCGGGCGCGGTCCTTTTTGGCGATACGACCGACACTGCCGTCAGAGCTGCTTGATCCGTCTCCGCGTCTAGGGCCGTGCGAGCCCTGACGCGGGACCAGATGCCCGATACCAAGAGCGCGGCAACCAAGACTAATGCAATCGCCAAGCTCAGCCATGTCTTGAACGGACGTTTTCCTACCGCCCCATCATTCGATGGGGGCGTTGGGTCGCCGGTTCGTCTTCCATCTTCAGTTTGAGGCAACATAAATGACTCCATACGGCTCGGTACCTAGCCTTCCTGTCCCGTTTGGGCTGGATGCCGGCGTGAACCCTGCAGAACGCTGAAGAATACGGGGACAAAGAGTAATGTCGAAACTGTCGCGAATAGCAGTCCACCTATAACGGCCCGGCCGAGAGGAGCATTTTGTTCACCACCGTCCCCCAGTCCGAGGGCCATTGGTACCATACCGATAATCATGGCCAGAGCGGTCATCAGCACGGGGCGAAAACGCGTGAAGCCTGCTTCCAGTGCGGCGCTGATGGAATCGCGTCCATCCATCATTTGTTCTGTAGCGAAGCTGACGACCAAGATGCTGTTTGACGTTGCGACGCCCATGCACATGATGGCTCCCATGAGTGCCGGCACGCTCAGCGTTGTGTGCGTTATAAACAAGAACCAGGCAATCCCGGCGAGTGCTGCGGGCAGTGCCGAAATCATGATGAAAGGATCGAGCCAGGACTGAAAGTTGACCACGATTAGCAGATACACGAGCACGATCGAGAACAGCAATCCGCTCAGCAGGCCCACGTAAGAAGCTCGCATCGTCTGAAC
>JBEKFN010000046.1:0-16184 GCA_050013295.1 Terriglobales bacterium | reverse complement strand
CCAGCCTCAGGACGGTTCCCCATGAAGACCTCTACCCAACCCGAACCGCTGACCGACGCGGAACTTGACCGCCTCGGAGCCTTCCTCGAGGGTTGCAAGGGCGGCAGGCGATGAACGTCGAGCAACTCGACGGATTCTTCGCCGCCCTCATCGCAGGTACGGAGATTGTCATGCCGAGCGAGTACTACCCGGAGGTCTTCGGCGGCGAGATGTCGGATGTTTGCGAGTTCGGCAGTCTGGACGAAGCCAATGAATTTCTGGGACTGATGATGCGCCACTGGAACACCATCGCCGGGACGCTGAACAAGGGCGAGGTCTACGGCCCGATCCTATTGCAGGACGAGAATGGCGTTGCTCACGGTAACGACTGGGCACACGGCTTCATGCGGCGCACGCTCATGCGGCACGACGGCTGGCTTGAGCTTGTCAACAACGAGAACCACGGCGGATGCCTGATCCCGATGATGATGCGCTGTCACGAGCACGATGAAGACCCGGAGATGCATCCTAAGCCGATCAGCCCAGAGAAGCGCGAAGAAGTCATCGTGCACATGGCGGCTGGGTTGTTAGGTGCTTATCGCTATTTCCGGGCACATCGGCAGGTCAGTGCGAGTGCACACCGCAGTGAACCACGGCGCAATGCTCCCAAGGTCGGGCGGAACGACCAGTGCCCGTGCGGCTCCGGCAAGAAATACAAGAAGTGCTGCGGCGGGGCGGCGGTGAACTGAGTCCGGCTGATGGAGAATGCGGTTCGGAATTTTCCGCGACAAATGAAGTCACCCGGGATGCGCTGGAACTCGGATGATCGGCACCTCATGCGTTGCTGCACATATTCGTGCAGCGCAAGGCGTCAAAGCGGTGAGTAGCCGATTTGGAGCCGGGGAAACGACTCCTCAGCTTCCAAAACTGCTGCACGAACTGCTGCACAATTGCTTCTCGGAACGCCCTGAAACGCACCAAAACCACTGTGAACCACTCATATCTCACAACAACATACGCAAGGTTGGGTCATTTCGTAATCGGCAGGTCATCAGTTCAAGTCTGATCGTCGGCTCCAACATAACCCCAGTCCTTCATTCAGTTATCGATTCCGGCAGGGCGCTCAGAATCGGCTTAAGTGTCCCGAAGGTGTCCCGAGGCTCTGGATCAGGATTTTCGGTCACTGTTTTTTCGAGTTTTGCCATCGCGTTCCGAACGTCATCGGCGCCCGTCTTGATGTAGTAGTTGGCCGTCGTGCTCACATTCGAGTGACGCAGGATTGATCGCGACTCACCAGCTCGATTCAAGGTTCGGACCACGCAGCAATGACCGGTGTCGTGCTGGCTTTCCTTGCCGGGCCCGTCAGCGGCACCAGACTTGGATGGGTTGGCCTAGCCGGCCAGCAAGGAACTCTAGGAAGCTCCGGAGTGCAGTTGCCTTCTTACCAGTTTGGTCCAAACCTCCGTTCTATTGTTGACAGTTGTTCGTGGCGAGATAAGCTTGAGGACAGCATACAAAAAATCTCCGAGGTCGTCTCTCATGAAACGTTCGCACGGCAAAGCGTTTTGCGCCGCGTGGTTGAGCTTGTGTTTCTGGACCGTGGCGCTCGCGCAAGATCCCACGAAGGTCGAGCCAACGCACTACACGCTGGCTTTTGAGAATGAGTATGTGCAGGTAGTGAACGTCCACTATGGGCCGCATGAGAAGTCGGGTCTGCACGCGCATATAGGAGGTGTGGTCGTCGTTCTCACTGCCGGGCATCTCCGGTTCACGGATGAAAATGGCAAGACCCAAGAGGTGTTTGCCAAGCCGGGTGATCCCCGGTGGTTCCCGCCCTTCAAGCACAGAGTCGAAAACCTCGGGGATACGGCATACAACGCCGTCTATATCGGGATCAAAAACCAGCGTCTAGCCAACCAGGCCAGCCGGAAGGCTGGGCCGTCGGAGATGGATGAGCAGACGAAGAAGCTCGTGGCAGACGCGCTTCTGGCCGCGGCGAAGTGAGGTCGCTGCACACGTGAGTGACCTCTGGCGGCAGTGTTCTCGATCTAGGGGCTGGCTTCAGGCGGGCTTTACTTCTTGTGCTTCGTGGAAAACAGAAACTGCATCCCCAAGTAGCCGAAAAATTGCGGCTGTTCGCTCGCCGGTCCGCGGACGCTGCGACCGGCCATGAACAGCAGCACGAAGTGCTCTCCCAGCTTGTAGCGGCCTCCGCCATCAAAGGTGTTCCAGTGATTGGAACCATTGGTGTTGGCGGTGTTATACAATTCGGCATCCAGTTCCAGCCTTTTGTTGACCTCATGGCCCACCACTAGTCCAGTAGCCCAGGCTGCGCCCTTGTTGCTGGCGAACCAATAGCCGATTTCTGGGTTGACCTCGAACGGCCCGACCTTCTTGGTCAGCTCGAGGGGAAGATAGAACCGGACGCCGGAGTCGACGAGTCCGCGCTGAACCGAGTTATCGGGGTTGTTGAACTCGAACTGGGGATAGGTCGAAATCTGCAGGCCCTTTTCATCGTTATCATAGAAGCGCCACTTCACGCCCGCCAGCGACTTACCCAATCCGCTGCGAGTCGGGCCGCCGTTGGCACCGTCGACGAGATAGGGCACCTGATACTTGAGCTGGATTCGGGGACCCCAGCCGTAGTTGGCGTCCAGGATGGGGGCGTTGTAGATGCGCTCGGTGGGATGGCGCTCGACGTAGCCCGCAACGTTGATCTCCCAGTTGCCGTCGCCGGGAGTGCCGGGGTCATCGCCGATGAAGGGCGGCCCCGCCTGCGCCACAGCCGGCAGCGAGAGCGCGACCGCCAGCATCAGGACCAACAGCGGGCCTGCGAATATGCGGAATGGAATCCTGATCTCCAGCAGGGCGACGCGAATGGCTATTTCCCCCAAAAGCAAAAATTGTTTGCGGGTGATTTCAAATCGGATGAGGCCCTGCGATTAGCCTAGCCATTGCTGTGGGCTGCCAATGGCTTCGACCAGATCCCGCAGAAACTCCGCCGCCCGTGCACCATCCACTACACGATGATCGCTCGAAAGCGTCAAGGTCATCATGGGACGGATGCCGGGACGAGCATCGGGACCGACACCGACCGGCACGACTCGGTCGGCGATACGTCCGACGGCGAGAATCGCGGCCTGAGGCGGAATGATGATCGCGGTGAATGCGTCCAGTCCGAACATGCCGAGATTGCTGATCGTGAAAGTGCCCCCCGCAATATCGCCCGGACGCAACTTGCCACCGCGTGCGCGTTCCGCCAGGTCTCGCCGCTGCACCGCGATCTCGCCGAGTTCGACTTTGTCGGCATTCTGAATTACCGGAGCAACCACTCCGTCGTCTACCGCCATCGCCAGTCCAACGTTGATCTCGGCATTCGTGCGAGCGCCTCGATTGCTCCAGCTTGCGTTCATGCGTGGGTGCTTCTGGAGAACGCGCGCAACCAGCGCCACCAATAGATCGCTGTGCGTGAGTTTCACTCCGCGCGATTTTTCAATATCGGGCCCGAGCTTCTGCCGCGCTTCGTTCAGAGCGCCTGCATCCACCTCGCGGACGACGAAGAAATGGGGGACGCTCGTCCAGCTAAGCGTGGTGCGTTCCGCCATCAGCCGGGATATTGGGCTTCCGCCGTCGACCGTCGCGGGCGGTGCGCTGGCTTTGGATTCGGCAGCCGCGAGAATGTCGGAAGCAAGGATTTCTCCGCCCGCGCCCGATCCGCGCACATCGGCAAGATTGACGCCGCGTTCGCCGGCGAGGCGTCGCGCTTTGGGGGAAATCTTAATGGCCTGGTTTACGGCTTGCGTAGTGGATGTCGTTGGAGTCGGAGGTTGATTTGCTGACGCTGCAGTTGAGATCGCAGAACCCGTGGGAGCGGCGGCGGTAGTTTTTCTTCCCGATTCCACGGCGACTTCATCCGCCGGAGGAATCTCTCCGGGACGCACGATCCAGGCGATGGTTCGGCCAACCGGCACTTCGGCCCCGGCCTGCACCTTGACGCCGGCAAGGACGCCATCGCCGGGCGATTCGATCTCCATCACCGCTTTGTCGGTTTCGATTTCCAACAGCGGCTCGCCTTTGGCCACCGCCTCACCTTCTTTTTTCAGCCACGAAATGAGCTTGCCAGTTTCCTGCGCCATTTCGAGCGCAGGCATAACCACACTGATCGCCATAGTTATATAGCCGTAGTAAGTAACTCACTTAGATTGCCATTAGTCTGGAAGAGCCTTGTAGAGACGAGGCTTACCTCGTCTCCCGCCGACCGCATTCACTCAGTCGCCCACTCCAACGCGTTCTTGCCGGGAGCTAGCTTCGATCATCTCGCGCACGCGCGTGCTCGGCTTCGATTCGGTTTCCCGGATTGCGGGAAGTGGACCATCCACTGTGAAATAGTGTCTGCCGGCGACCAGAAGCTCTTCGGCGGGGAAGCGCGTGATGACCTCGTGGCCGGTCTCGGTGACCACGATTTCTTCTTCGATGCGAGCGGCGCTCCAGCCATCCGTTGAAGGCCAGAAGGTTTCCAGCGCAAACACCATGCCGGGCTTGATTTCGCAGGGGTGATCAAGCGAGACGAGACGGCTGATCACGGGCTTCTCCCAGATAGCCAAGCCAATGCCGTGACCGTACTGCAGCGCAAAGCAGGCTTCCTCGTTCGGGAAACCGAATTCCTGCGCCTTCGGCCACACGGCGGCAATCTCGGCCGTGGTACGGCCCGGGCGCACGAGTTCAATCGCCGCGTCGAGATATTCGCGACACCGTTTATACGCGTCGTTCATCGCGTGCGAGGCGTATCCGATGGTGAAACAACGGTAGTAACAGGTGCGGTATCCCATGTAGGAGTGGAGAATGTCGTAATACACGGGATCTCCCGGACGGAGCACGCGATCTGAGAAAACATGCGGATGCGGATTGCAGCGCTCTCCTGAGATCGCATTCACAGCTTCCACGTACTCGGAGCCGAGATCGTACAGCACCTTGCTCACTAGGCCAACTGCCTGGTTTTCGCTCATGCCCGGCTTCATGGCGCGGTAGAGTTCGTCGTAAGCCGCGTCGACCATCATGGCGGAGGTGTTGAGTAATGTGATCTCGTCACGCGTCTTGATCAGGCGCGCTTCCGACATGAGCGCCTGCCCATCGACGACTTTGATTCCTTCTTTCTGCAAAGCAAAGAGGACCGGCAATTCGATGATGTCGATGCCCAGCGGTTCTTTATGCAGGCCGCGCATTTCGAGTTCAATGCGAATTTTCTTCGCTACATCTTCGGCGCGCCCCATCTCCGGTGTCATGGCGCCGCGCAACATGGAGATTCCGGCACGCGACCGCTCTCCGAGCCAGGGACAATGTAGTTGGTGGTGTTTCGCCGCCGATCCGAAATCCCATAAGATCGGCTCATCGTTTTGCGGAAGGAGCGTGAAGCGATTCGCCTTGTCCTGAGCCCACGTACCAATGTGGGTCGCGGTAATGTACCGGACATTGTTCATGTCGAAACACAGCAGCGCGCCCATCTCAGATTTCTCTAGAAGATCCTTGGCCTTCGCCAGCCGCTCGCGGCGCAGGCGATCGAAGTCAACCCGGTTTTCCCAATCGACTGCCATCGTTCCATATGTAGGTAGAGCCATAGAATTCTCCTTAGAGAGCAGGTCAGAGGTCGGAGGTCAGATTGCAGAGGTGAAAACCTAAGTATCGAGCTTCGAAGGTTCTTACCTCTGCAATCTGACCTCTCACCTCTGACCTCCCTCTACCGTCCGCAGAGTGCGCGGGCGGCCTGAAACACGGTCTGCTCGGTTGGCACGGTTGCATCTTCCAAAGGCGGCGAGAACGGAATTGGAACATGCATCGCGCCCATGCGCTTGACCGGAGCGTCTAGATCATAGAATGCGCCGGTGGCGATCACCGACGCAAGTTCGGCGGTGACGCCATAGCGTTCGTAACCTTCGTCGAGAACGATCGCCCGCGACGTTTTCTTGGCCGATTCAATCAGAGTTTCTTCGTCGAGCGGCCACATGGTGCGCGGATCGACCACTTCGGCGTTGATCCCGATTTCCTCCAGCAACGTCGCCGCGCTCAACGCCACTTGCACCATGCTGCTGGTGGCGACCAGAGTGATGTCCTCGCCCACCCGTTTCACATCCGCGACGCCTAGCGGGACGGTGTAGTCGTCCGCGGGCACCGAACCTTTGAGTTTGTACATCATCTTGTCTTCGAAGAACACAACAGGATTCTCGTCGCGAATCGCCGCCTTCAGCAGTCCTTTGGCGTCGTACGGCGTCGAAGGCAGAACCACCTTCAAACCGGGAACGTGGCAGAACCACGCATGCAGCGATTGCGAGTGTTGCGCAGCGGAGCGGCGAGTCGCTCCCATGGTCGTGCGCATCACCATCGGCACTCTCCACTTTCCGCCCGACATGTAATGGACTTTGGCGGCTTGGTTGACCATCTGGTCCATGGTCAAAGTGATGAAGTCGCCAAACATGATGTCGACCACCGGACGCATTCCCGTCATGGCTGCGCCCACGGCAAGCCCGGTGAAGCCAGCTTCGGAAATCGGCGTATCGAGCACGCGGTCTTTGCCGAATTCCTCCAACAGGCCAGAGAGAACTTTGAAGGGAGTGCCCGCCTCGGCGACGTCTTCGCCCAGAATGAAGACCGTCGGATCGCGGCGCATCTCTTCAGCCAGCGCCTCGCGAATCGCTTGCGCAAATGTCAGTTCACGATCGTTTTGCGCGTGAAGATGGGTCTCAGGCATACACGTCCTCGTCCACTTCATTGACGGTTGGGTACGGTGCCGCCACTGCGAAGTCGACTGCCTTTTTCATCTCAGCCTCAAGGTCAGTCTGCAGCCGATCAAGCGTCGTCAAATCGGCGAGCTTCTGCTCGACCAGCCACTTCCCGAAATTCGCGATCGGATCCCGCTCCGTCTTCCAAGTTTGTTCTTCCTGCTTGGAGCGGTAATATTCGCGGTTGATGTCCCCGACGTGATGTCCGTGGTAGCGATAAGTATTGCAGAGCAGGAACCGAGGACCGTCACCGTGTCGGGCGCCGTCCACCAATCGCTGTGCGATGGCATGCACTGCGCGTACGTCCTGACCATCTACGCTGGCAGCCTCCAAGCCGAATGCAGTCGCCCGCAGCAGAATGTCTCCGGCCGTGGTTTCTGAATAATGCGTATATTCCGTGTAGAGATTGTTCTCGCAGACATAAATCACAGGAAGCTTGAACAACTGGGCGAGGTTCATCTCTTCATAGAGCACGCCCTGGCCGAGCGCGCCTTCTCCGAAAAAACACACCGCAACGCGGCCGTTACCTAGACACCGAGCCGAAAACGCGGCTCCAGTGGCAATGCCGGCGCTGCCGCATACGATCGCATTCGCTCCCAGGTTGCCGGTCGCCGGGTCTGCAATGTGCATGGAACCGCCTTTGCCCTTGCAGTACCCGGCCTTCTTGCCCAGCAGTTCGGCGAACATGCGATCGGGGGAGGCTCCTTTCGCCAAACAATGTCCGTGACCGCGATGCGTGCTGGTGATGTAGTCGGTGCGCTCGAGCGCTTCACATACGCCCACCGCAACCGCCTCCTCACCGATGTAAAGATGCGCCAAGCCGGGCATCAACGCCCGCGTGTAAAGTTCGTTGACCTGCGCTTCAAATTGGCGGATGGCGACCATCTGCCGGTACATCCGGAGCCACAATTCGACTTTTTCCGAAGCTTCTCTCGGCTGAGCGGCAGTCGTCATTTTTGCACTTCCGTAGTTACTCCCGACATGCGCGCCAAAACGTCGAACATGACGGCAAAGTCCAGCTTCTCCCAGCCCATGCCGCGCGCGGCGGTCAGGAACTCGTTGCTAACGGCGGTGGTGGGAACGGGGACATTCAGCTTGCGGCCCAACTCCATCGCCAGCAGCATGTCCTTCTGCATCATGTTGACGTCGAACCACGCTTCTTCCGGTTGCTGCAAGACGAAGGGACCGCGATACTGAATCATCGGTGAGGCGATCGCGCTGTGCACCATCACGTCCACAGCGACCTCGCGCGGAATTCCGCTCTTTTCCGCCAGCAGCACGCCTTCGGAAAAAGCCAGCATCTGCACGGCTAATTGCAGATTCAACGCAATCTTCATGGCCAGCGCCACGCCGTTTTCGCCGACATGCGTCACCTTTGGTCCAATATCCAGCAGCAACGGCAGCAGGCGCTCGAAAGTTTCTTTGCGGCCGCCGACCATCACCGAGAGCTTGCCTTGCTGCAGCGTGATGACGCTGCCCGAAACCGGCGCGTCCACCATGTCAGCGCCCTTCTCGCGAACTTTCGCAGCCAGTGCGCGGCTCACTTCGGGGCTCACGGTGCTCATGTCGATGTGGAACTTGCCAGGACCAATGCCTGCGAGCAATCCCTCCGGACCGTCTGTAACCGTCGCGAGCGCTGCGGCGTTGGTCACCATTGTGAACGTCACATCCGAAGCAGTCACCACTGCTTTGGGAGAGTCGGCCAACTTCATGCCCCGGTCGATCAACCACTGCGCCTTGGAGCGCGTTCGGTTGTAGCCGGTCACGGTGTGCCCTTTTTCGAGCAGCCGGGCTACCATGTTGCCGCCCATCACACCGAGACCGATGAATCCAAGTTTGGCCATACAACAATTCCCTTTCTTTTCTTCTATAAAACAGCGCTTACGAGCTCAGTTTGAAGTGCGAACTACTTTTTGCCCAACGAAGACGAATCCGCAAGCACCTGCTTGAGATGGGCGCGCATCGCTTTTCGCGCCGCCTTCGGATCGCGCTGCTCGATGGCCGCCAGGATTCGCTTGTGATGGAACTGTCCGCGCTCTGGTCCTCCGTTCACATCGAAAATCCGACTGCGCTGCTCGCGCAAAAGACCGACAATCGAATCCAGGAGCGAGAGAATCAGCGGGTTTCCCGCCGCTTCTGCCAGCGCTAAATGGAAGTCCAGATCCGCTTCCACATAGGCGTCGGGATCATGCAGGCTGCGATCCATCACAGCGACGGCGTCCCGCATGGTGCTCAGCAATTGTTCCTCAATTCGGGCAGCAGCCAGGCCGGCAATCTCCGGCTCCAGTACCAGCCTCAACTCCGCCAGGTTCGCCAATCCTTCCTGCTGGTTGATGCGGATCATCAGATCCAGCGACTGCCGAATCGCATGGGAAGTCCCATTCGTCACGAACGTGCCGCGCCCAGAATAGGCCTCGACCAAGCCCTTTTCACGCAAGGTCTTCACTGCTTCGCGCACCGCAGTGCGGCTCACTCCAAAGCGCTGGGCCAGGTCGCGCTCCGCCGGCAACTGGTCCCCAGGCTTGAGCTGGCCTTTCAGAATGGAGTCTTCCACCTGCTGCACAATCTGCTCGTACAGGCGGGACGTCTTTACCGCCCGGTACGTTGGCTTGGGGGCTACAGAATCTAGCGCTTCGACTGTCATTAAGGTCCTCAACTCATTCAGGTCCGATCAATTTCGCAAATAGGTATAGCAGTCTAACCAACATACCACACAGCCCGTTTACTGGATCCAAACCGTCTTGATGTTCACAAACTCGCGGATGCCTTGCACGGCCAGTTCGCGCCCGTGGCCTGAATATTTCACCCCACCGAACGGCAAGCGCGGATCGGAGGACACCATCTTGTTGAGAAAGACCATGCCGGCATCGAGTTCGTTGATGAACCTCTCGGTTTCCGTCGGGTCGTTCGTCCAGGCGCTGGCACCGAGCCCGAAGCGGCTGTCGTTGGCGATCTGGATCGCTTGATCCGCATCCTTTACTCGAAAAATTGACGCCACGGGGCCGAAGAATTCCTCCTTGTAGGCCGGCGAATCTTTTGGAATGTCGGTCAGCACCGTCGGCGCGTAGAAGTTGCCGGGACGATCCAACGGATGGCCCCCGGTCAGCACACGCGCACCGGCGGCCACAGTTTTTTTCACATCGGCAGCAAGCGTAGTAACAGCGTCCGCGCTGGACAGCGGACCGAGTTGCGTGCTCTCCTCGAACGGATCGCCCACGCGCAAGTCCTGCATGCGTTTGACGAACTTGCGCTCGAACTCGTCGGCAATTTCTTCCGACACGATAAAGCGCTTGGCCGCGATGCACGACTGCCCGTTGTTTTGAATCCGCGCCTCGACCGCCGTGGCGACAGCCGCATCCAGATCCGCGCTGGGCATCACGATGAAAGGATCGCTGCCGCCCAGTTCGAGCACGACTTTCTTGATGCGCTTGGCGGCGGAAACTCCGACCTGAACCCCCGCCTGCTCGCTGCCCGTTAAAGTCGCGGCGACAACGCGGGGATCGTTCAGGATGCCATCGACCGGCCCCGAGCCGATCAGCAGCGTCTGGAACTCGCCTTCGGCAAAACCGGCCCGGCGCAGAATGTCCTCGATCTTCAGCGCGCACTGCGGAACGTTCGAAGCATGCTTCAGCAGTCCGACATTCCCCGCCATCAGTGCCGGCGCGGCAAAACGAAACACCTGCCAGAAGGGAAAGTTCCACGGCATGATGGCCAGGATGGGACCAATCGGCAAATAGCGGATGAAACTGCGCTTGGCTCCCGTCTCCACAATTTCGTCGGCCAGGAATTTCTCGGCATTTTCCGCATAGTAGCGGCATCCAGTGGCGCACTTCCGCGCCTCGCCCACTGCGGCCTTCAGGGGCTTGCCCATTTCGAGCGTCATCAAATGGGCGCAATCGTCTTTTTCCTTTTCCAAAATCTCGGCCGCGCGCATCATTTTGCTTGCCCGTTCCGCGAATGAAGTCCGCCGATGTTTTCGGAACGCAGAAGCCGCTAGTTGCAACCGCTGCTCGATTTGCGCCGCGGTGAGAGGCTCGAAAGTTTTCACCACTTCGCCGGTTGCGGGATTGATGGTCGCTATTGCCATGATGGATTCTCCACTTTCTAGTTGGGGTAGCCAATTCCCCAAGATGTCCAGGTCCTAAGCCAGCAGGGAGGAACAGCTGTCTTGTGGTCGGACCACAATACTACTTGACTGGTAGACCGCGTCAAGGTATATCTTCCAATCGCACTTGGTTCGCCACAGAAACCAACTTCGGTTGTATAGGTGCCCGGACCATGAAAAAACGTTCTATCCCCCTATTTGGAGGCTGCAATGCATTCTCCGTTGAACGGCATTCGGGTTCTAGGGATCGTCTGCGTGGTACTTTCCATCTCTCTTCCCGTGTTTTCCCAAACCACCACCGGCCGCATTCTGGGCACCGTGAGCGATCAGTCCGGTGCCTCGGTTGCTGGAGCCGCGGTAGTCATCACCGATGTTCAGCGCGGCACCGTTCGGGCCGTCGCCACCGATGCCTCCGGGGACTACGCCGCCCCGCAGTTACAGCCCGGAGTTTACAAAGTCCGTGCCGAAGCGAAGGGATTCAAGACCGTGGAGCGCGTAAGCATCGTCGTGGAAGTTGCGGAGGACGTGCGCGTCGACATCGCGCTCCCGACCGGACAGACTTCCGAGACGGTGGTCGTCAGCGAGGAGGTTCCGCTGGTCGACACTACCTCCTCCACTTTGGGCGGCACGCTCAGCAATCAAGAGATCAACGACCTTCCGCTCAACGGCCGCAACTACGAAAACCTCCTGCAACTGCGTCCCGGCGTTATACGTTACCCGGGCGGCGGCTTTTCCACGACCAGCGCCAATGGGCTGCGCGCGGAAGATAACGCCTACCTGGTGGACGGCTTGTTCAACAGCGAGCCCTTCTCTGGCCAGAGCATCATCAACGGTGCCGGCATCGCCGGAGACTCGGCGACCATCCTGCCTGTCGACGCCATTCAGGAGTTTAATGTTCAGCAAAATCCTCCCGCCGAATATGGCTGGAAACCGGGCGCGATCATGAACGTTGCCGTTAAGTCGGGCACAAACAGCATTCACGGCACTGCTTACGGTTTCTATCGCGATACGATTTTTGACGCGCGTAACTTCTTCAATCCCGACGGCAGTCTGAAGACGCCGCGGAATCTAAAGCAGTTCGGCGCTACGGTCGGCGGCCCGATCGTTAAGGACAAAATCTTCTTCTTCGGCGGCTATGAGGGCCAACGCTATCGCGTGGGCAATTCAGGGTTGGAAGGCAGTCCGGCGATGCCTTCCCTGGCAACGCCCTCGACTCCGGACTGCACGTATATCACCAGCGGCGATTGTACGAACAGCATCACGGACGCGATTGCGGATGTCCAGGCGGCACCCTCGTCACTCGGGCTTACGATAAGCCCAGTCAGCCTGCAGTTAGCGGGCTGCCAATTAGGCCCGCCCGTCACCTGCAATGGCAAAGGTTTCCCGCTAAACAACGGAAACAATCCGGCTGGCCCGGGTCTGGTTAACGAAAGTCTGCCGAATACCGTGAATGGTGACAACGCTATTGGTAAGGTTGACTATCGCATCACGGATCGCCACAGCCTGAGCGGGTTGTATTTTTTTGGCGACGACTCCGGAACTGTTGATGATGCGGGGGAACTGCAACCGCAATGGTTGACGCAGATTCATACCCGGGCCCAAGTGATGGGAGTGAACTGGGCCTTCGCGCCGAATGCCCGCTGGGTCAATGAGGCCAGGTTTGGCTACAACCGCCTCTACCAGCCGACATTCACTGCGGACCATAACGTATTAGCTTCGTCCTATGGCATCAGTACCGGAGTGACCAATCCGCTGTATGGTGGCTTGCCAATCATCACCATTCTGCCTTTCAACGTGCCGGAAGTACTGGGCGGATTTGTATGGCCCAAGGTGCAGGGGCCGGACGCAAGATGGCAGTTCGTGGATCACGTTTCCTATACGCGCGGCAAGCACGTGTTCAAGTTTGGCGGTGAACTTCATCGTGACAGCTTCACTGGAGGCGCCTACGCCGGAGGCAGGGGACGCCTCAAATTCCTCGGTGGCGGGGCTTGGTCTTTGAACAACGGCACCGTGAACTCTACGCCTTTGGAGGATTTCTTTGCCGGTGAGGTAGCCGTCGGTAGTGTGCTCATTGGAGACCCAACGCGCCACATACACAATTGGTCGGAAGCAGGTTTCTTTCAGGATGACTGGCGTATAGCCAGGAATCTCACCTTGAACTTCGGCCTGCGTTATGAATACAGCGGCGTCGTCAAGGAGGAGCATAATCTCCTGGGCAACTTCGAACCGACGGTGGGTGACGTGCAAGTTGGCCAGCAGATCAGTTCTCCCTACAAGGGCGACCACACAAATTTCGCGCCGCGGTTTGGCTTCGCGTGGGATGTCTTCGGCAGCGGGCGCACGGTGCTACGGGGCGGCGGCGGCCTCATCTATGAGACGGTGAACTGGGAGTCCTTTCTCGCATTCAACAACACGCTGGGCCTCAGCAGCATTCCTACGGCCAGCGCCACCGGAGCGTTGCCCGGCGGCGGCACTATCGACGTCGGCAACATAAAGGTCTTTCCCACGGTCGATCAATACAATAACACTAACAATGCCGGACCCATTTTTCCTTCTGGGAACGTTCCAGTCAATTGCACAGCCAACCCATGCACGATCCTGGCGATCGATCCAAATATCACGACTCCCTATGTCGCCAGTTGGAATCTGAACATTCAGCACGCAATTACCACCAACGTCTCCCTAGAGGTCGGTTATGTCGGCAACCATGGCTTTAACTTGGTAGGCATTCATGACATTAATCAGCCGACTGTGGGTGCTGGCTGGGGCCCGGGGTGTGTCGGCCCCGATCCGGTATGCGAACAGAATGCGCGCCCCTTCAATAGCGCCTTCCCGTTCTTGGCCTCCATCTACCAAATGGGAAACATCTATCGATCCAACTACAATAGCCTGCAGACCACTCTGACCGCGCGCAATTTCCATGGCCTTTCTGCGATTGTTGGTTACACCTATTCCCATGCTCTGGACGATGTCGGCGCCAACTGGGACTTCGGACAAGGCCTGGGACTCCCTCAGAACAGCGCGCAGCCTCAACGCGAATACGCGAGCAGCGACTTCGATATCCGGAATCGCCTGACCGTATCCACGACGTACGTCATTCCCGGCAAGAAGTCCTTTGCTCAACTGCTCGAAGGTTGGGAATTGAACTCAATCGTGACCCTAGCCAGCGCGCAACCCTGGGGCCCGACCGATTCATCTACCGACGTCAGTGGGACCGGCGAGTCAACGGGAGCCGCCACCGGAATTGAGCGCTGGGACTTCTTTGGCAATCCCAGTGATTTCAAGTCTGGCCCAGTAGGAATTCCGTATTCCTCGGGGGCAACCAACCCCGCGTGCGCGGCCGAGGCAACTACTCCCTTGATGCAGCAATCCCTTGCGCTGTTTGGTTGCTTCGCCAAGGGCAACTCGGTGATGATTCCTCCCGCCCTGGGAAGCTTTGGTACCATGGGCCGCAACCTCTTCCGGGACTCCGGCTTCAAGAACTGGGACTTCTCCGTAGCCAAAGGCTGGAAGCTCGGGGACCGGCTGAAGGTGCAGTTCCGAGCTGAGTTCTTCAATCTTCTCAACCATCCCAACTTCGCCAATCCGTTTGGCGGACAAAACGGCTTTGGGACCGGAGGCTACAATGATCCGTCCACAGCGGGCGCCGGCCTATTTGGCTGTGGCTGCGCTACTCCTGATAAAGCAGCTTCGAACCCTGTTATTGGCTCGGGAGGTCCCCGCGCCACTCAGTTTGGCTTGAAGCTCATTTTCTAGATGATGCGGCGCTTCCCCGAGAGCAGGGCCGGAACTCAATCCGGCCCCCGATTTTTCTGCTGATTCACCGAATGAAAGCATCTGGAAAGGAATTGTTTGTGTACTTCGACTGCTGGCGCTCCCAACATTCTTCTCAACTCGCAATTCTGTTGACTGTGATCCTGACAGCCTGCAACGCGGCTTTTTCCCAGGAGCGGACGGAGCGCACCATCGACGAGATCAAGGCCGAAGCCGTCCATCGCGCCGAGGTGGGACAGTACCCGCTCATCGGACTTGATCCCGCCGACGTCAAGGAAGCCTTCAACTCCATCCATACTCGCGATAAAGACGAGTGGGCGGCGGGCTTTATGGGAGTGGCCGATCGCTACATGAACGAAGCCAAGTCTCTGCAGAAGACCGACCCGGTGAAAGCCAACGCCGACTACATCCGCGCGTGGCGGCTTTATTCCTTCGGACGCTGGCCCATTCCCGCATCTCCCGGCAAACAGCGCTCGTATGAAAAAGCCATCGAGGCCTTCCTGGCACACGCCCGCTTCTGGGATCCTCCGCTCGAAATCGTGAAAATTCCGATTGAAGGAAAAGAAATCATCGGTTACCTGCGCTTGCCGAAGAATGCAAAAGGCCCGGTGCCGCTGGTAATCGCGGTGAATGGTTTGGATAGCCGCAAAGAAGATCTGACGGAAAGTTTCAGCGCGATCCTTCCTTTCGGAATCGGTTATCTCGCGGTCGATGGCCCTGGAACTGGGCAGGCGCCGATCAAGGCCAGCGAAACTTCCGAGCGCTTGTTCTCGCGCGTGATTGATTACGCGCAGTCCCGTCCCGAGATTGACAAGAGCCGCATTGCCTTCCACGGCGTGAGCTGGGGAGGGTACTGGGCCACGAAGATGGCAATCGTCGAACACGCGCGGCTGCGTGGCGCAAGCGCGCAGTCGCCGATGATCGACAAATCCTTCACGAAGGATTTTCTGATGAACTCTCTGCTGGGCAATCGCGAATATCTGTTCGATCAGGTACCAGCGCTCATGAACATTCTGGAAGGCGTGCACACGCTGGAGGAAATGGGCGAGTATCTGCCGAAGATGTCGCTGGTGCAGCAGGGATTGCTGGGCAAGCCGATGGCGCCTATGTTGATACTCGCGGGAGTCAACGACACCCAGGTTCCCATCGACGACGAATATCTGCTGCTGAGCAAAGGCGACGTGCCGAAAGAAGCCTGGATCAATCCTCACGGCGGCCATCTCGGACGGCAAGTTGGTGTGTGGCCCGATCCGCGCATCTTCAAAGAGGTAATCGTTCCGTGGCTGGTGCGCACGCTTGAACCTGAGCCTGCGAGATAGAGCCATTAGTTAGAAAGAGAGCCATTAGCAATTCGGTTCTTTTTCCGAGATACGAGTTAACGACAAACATCTTAGGACAAACGACCAACGATGGAGACCCTTACACCCACGCAAGCGGGTCTTGCCAACGCCGCACCGCCGACATCCAGCAAGTTGCCTTTCTACCGCGAACTCTGGGTGCAGGTGCTGGTGGCCATTGCCCTGGCCATAGTGTTGGGCTACGCGGCCCCGGCC
>JBEKFN010000045.1:0-16204 GCA_050013295.1 Terriglobales bacterium | reverse complement strand
GCCGTTCCTGGTCCAATGATCTCCACTGACTTGGCCGCAGTCGAGCCAGGCGCAGCCTCTTCTCCGCCCTCCGCAGCCGGAAGTTCGTGCTCCAGATCGAGTTCCCCGTCGGTTTTTCCGTTTCCCTTACGCATACTGCTCGATTACTCCGATTCGTTTAAAAGTTTGTCGAAAAGCCGCGCGATGTACGACACGGCCGACATGGTGTGTTGATAATCCAGCCGCGTAGGTCCAATCACGGCCAGCGACCCCATCACCTCGCCGCCCACGCGGGCGGGAGCGCCAATCAGGACGAAATTCTGCAAATTCGAAGCCGGCAGCGCCTCGTCCAGCCCGATCACCACGCGCACCGCTTCCTGCCGCGTGTCGAGATAAGCGCTGAGCAGCTTCACAACTTTCTCTTTTTCCTCAAGCGTCCGCAGCATATCCTGCAGGTGCTGGCGATCCTCCTGCCCGGTCACATTGCTCGTGACCAGTGTTACCAGGTTCGCCGCTCCTTCCACGAACACCGCCTGCGTCCCCTCGTTCGAAGCCAGCGCGCCCTGCTGGTAGAGCTGCTCGATCGACTTCATCAGCCGGTCATACTCACTGCGTTCCTGTTCTAGGCGGCGGGCCAACTCGGCGCGCATGTCGCCCATCGTCCAGCCGCGAAAATTTTCATTGATGTAGCGCGCCGCCAAATCGAGATCAGCTTGCGGAATATCAAGCCGCAGCACACGGTCGCGCACCACCCCCGAGCGCGTGACCACGACCGCCAGCACTTTCTGATCGCCCAGCCGCGAGAAGTAAACGTGCTCCAGCGCGTTGCGCGGTCCGCTGGCCGCCACGGTGACCCCAACTCCAACGCCGTGCGAGATCAGGGCAAGCACATGCGAAGTGCGCGCCATGAACTCCTCCACGTCCGTAACGCCGGTTAAAGTGTCCTCGATGATGCTCTGATTCTCGTGCGAAAGACGAGCCTCGCCACTAAGTTGCTCGACATAATAGCGATAGGCCTCAGCCGTAGGAACGCGCCCCGCCGAAGCGTGCGGCTGCTCGAGAAATCCTGCATCGGCAAGGTCGGCCATCACGTTGCGAATCGTAGCCGCACTCAACCCTTCGCGACTGGAGCGCGCAAGCGTGCGCGACCCCACCGGCTCTCCGCTGGCAATAAATGTCTCGACAATGGCAGTCAGGATTTCCCGTTCCCGTCCGCCCGCTGGCCCTACTGGCATATCGACCTGAGCGAGGAGCCGAACTGCCCCTCTAAATTCTTTAGATGCAGTGGCTTAGATTAGGATTCCACCACGCCTAAGGGAATTCTAGGGAGCGCTGGCGAGGGTGTCAAGGAGGGCGCGGGGATAGGGTGTAAGCGGCCCCAAAGCTTAGTTTTGCGGAATCCGCTTCCCGGCATGTAAGGTTCCTGCCAAGGATTAATCGCAGATACAGTGGTCGTTGCTCACAGACAGCCAAAGTGTTACTGATTCTTCAAAATTTTATTTTGTGCTCAGCCCGGAACTTCTGGTAGTCGCTCCACGACACACTAGCATACGACAAGCTCTTCTGCCCAAGCTGCTGGGCAGTAATCCTTTCCCTAACCGGCAACCGAACCGGCGACTCTAGCTCATCCAGTTTGACCCAGTCGTAGTAGATAGCCGTCTGGATCATCTGGGTTAGGCAGCCCTCAGGGGGAAGCATTTCAGTGAATACCGACAATACATTGAAGTCCTTGTCGGTTACAACCTGCTCAAAGCAGACGACCGAACCTTTCCAGCTCGGCTGGCCCCCGCCGAAGAGCGAAGTCCGTTCTGAATACTCTTCGAAGTAGCAGCGATTATCTTCGGCAACCGACTTAAAAGTGAACAGATAACGGTCGTCCACGGAGCCTCTGAATATCCAAAGATTCTCCGCTATTTCCCCCAGCGTGTCCGTCCAGTCGGTCTGCGTCCAGACTCCGTGCCTCTGTATAGGGAAGGAATCCCTTGGCTGGCCAAGCTTGCCATTCTTATTCATCTCGCGAAAGCTCTGTTGACCGTCAACGATAGACAACTCATGGCATATGGACTTTTGGGTCCCTTGCACCAGGCATTGCTTGGCAACAAAGTTGACCATTAGTGCGGAAGCAGCTTCCGACTTGGCGTGCAGCTTACCTACAGGATCGGACACTTCGCTGGACACTGCCGACATTTCCGGTATTACTGGAGAAGCGTCCTCGGGTACGTCGCTTTCTTGGTAGAGCGCCGCAGAGATTTGTACCCTCGTCGGTTCTTCTTCTGGTATCTCACGGATGATCATGCCGCCTAGAAGCGGGTCTAACTTCACTAACGCTCTTGCAATAGTTCTAACGGGAAGAGCGATGGACGTTGTCAAGTCCCCGCCGCTCCTTTTCAGTACACCGGAAAGTACAATCATTCCTAGCAGGTCTCCACGCTCGTCAAGCACTGCGCTACCGCTGGTCCCCGGCTTCAGATGAACGTCCAGAATCAAATTTTCTTTTAGTTGGGCCTCTCCTATTAGTAATGGCACGTTGGCGCCAAGTACGCACGCTTCTCTCGTCTCGAACTTGTCTTTGTAGTAGCCGGCAACTGTTACCTTCTGGCCCACGTAGAAGTTGTATGAGTACGGGACGCCCGACTTGTGGGCAGTTGATTTCTTCGTATAGATGAATGACACATCGTTCGCTATGTTGTAGGACAAGGTTCTCTTTCCCACGGTTACGTCGGACTTGTCTGCGTCGCTTTCGTTGGCAAGCGATAATACTTTTTCGGTGTGGTGGTTGCCAACTCTCAAGTTCGCCCGCCCCACCATCATTTGGATGTGGTAGGCCGTAGCCACGACGGAACAGTTCTGGTTGATACAAATGCCACTGCCTTGTACCTGTTGGATTTGCGGCGGAAGAGAAAATTTAGCGGTTGCATGCTGAACCCCAACAAGGTGGTCTTTCAGGTCGGCGGCAGAGCACATAGTATTTAGGCAAAGGGTGATAAAGATGAGGATTGACCCCGCTCCCCGCATAGTGACTCCTCACACGCTTATCGGAGTTCTTATGCTTACCCTTGAATACCGTTTGGACAGGTCCCAAGAGCGGTCACGAGCATCAATTCCCAAAAGGGAACAAAGTTGTTCAATTTAGGAGGAGTGCGAAGAGGTCTGGCCTTCGACGGATACTCACGATCTCTTAACGGCGGCGGCACCGCCCTCTATCTTTTTCGCAGTCGAGCGCGCACCGCTTGAGGCCTACGGCCCGCTGTACCGACAGGCAAGATTCAAAGAGAACAACGTCGAACAGTAGACTCGTATAAAGACTCGTATAAAGACTTGGCTCGCGCAAATTACTCACCAGTGCATTCATCACGAATTGTCCGTACCACGGTCACTTACTTCGATAGCGCCTTCTGCGAAATTGACTTCATCGCCACGCGTCATCCGGCATCCAGTTGTTATGCAAGTCCGCCGGAAACTAAACGGTGACACTCCCCCACGGCGGATTACTCGAACCGCTGTTCCGTAGTGCCAAGCCGACAACTGAACTGAACCGGACCTCAGCAGTGACTTCTTGCCTTGGCGGCTCGCAGGATTTGTGCCTACGAATCGCCCGGCGTGAGAATTTGGCCGTCGGGAAGCCGAAATGAGCGTGAAGCCAATGAAACGACTATTCACAACCTGCATGGTTCTGGGCTGTCTGAGTTTCAGCTTTGCACAGGGACTTCAGGGCAATGTAAAACTCAGCGGCAAGGCCGTAGTTACCGTCACTGGACATTCCGTCACTCTAACCTGGAACGGCAGCCAGAACGCGACGAGTTATAACATCTACCGCGCGACTACGTCCGGTGGACCATATGCAAAAGTGGCCTCGGCGATCGTCAGCACAATTTATAACGATGTACAAGTAACTCATAATCAGACGCTCTACTACGTCACCACCGCAGTTAGCGGCAGCAACGAAAGCGGCTACAGTAGCCAAACTGCCGCGGTGATTCCCTAGAGCTCGGGAGACGAAATGAAAAACTTTTTATTGATCGGCGTGCTGAGCCTGCTGTCTGGAATCTCGTGGGCACAATGTGCCACTGGCAATCCAGGGACGAACTGCAGTGGACCGCTAACGGTGCAGCCGCAGTCGGGAAATACGGGGCAATCTGCTATTACTTTAGTTGATCTAGGACTCGCTGTGCCGGCGCCGGCTGTGGGGCAATACACCCTATCGATCGCCAGCGGCATGCTTCTGGAATCAGACAACGGAAACAGCTATCACTCGCTGGTGGGGCCACTCGGACCGCAAGGGCCGCAAGGCGCAGCCGGACCAGCCGGAGCAGCCGGCGCCCAAGGAATTCAAGGGCTGCGTGGGCTCACCGGCGCAGCGGGACCGTCAGGTCCGACCGGGGCACAGGGCGCGCAAGGGTTCGCCGGCGCGACGGGACCGTCAGGTCCGACCGGGGCACAGGGCGCGCAAGGGTTCACCGGCGCGGCGGGACCTGCAGGTTCGGCCGGAGCCCAGGGCCCACAAGGACCGCCAGGAACATTAGCCGCTCCCTCTGACTATAACTTCTCTGGTTGGGGCTCGTTCAGCGCGGCTGCGGGTACGAGCGAAGTCGGAAATTCACTCTATCGCAATCAGATCGACATGTTGAGCGCGACCGCAGTCCGCCTTGTGCTCACGCTTGGAATGTACCCCTTGCCGAGCGGAAGTTATGCTCAGGCAGAATACACACCCGATGGACGGACCTGGTTTGCACTGTCGGGAACAGTGCCGGTGACAGCGCCCTACGGGATCTACACGAGCGGCTGGCAGGGGCTGCCGACCGGAGCCAACGGCGATTACGTGGTTCGCATCGTCACGTTCAACACCGCTAGCCGCACCACCCAATGCAGCCTCTACCAGTTGCATTTGCAGTTCAAGCAGGGCGCGATGCAGCGAAGCCGACGATCAACATGCTTGTCGTCGGCCTACTGCGCCCTACTGAATTTGGATCACGCTTTCCGAACTCCCGGCTTTGATCTCCTCCACCCGCGCCGCCACCTTGCGGGCAAAGGCGAAAAGCGACTTCGCATGGGGCGAGTCCTCTCCCTGGAGCACGGACGGAGAGCCCCCGTCGCCTGATTTGCGGATCTCGGGATCGAGTTCGACGCTTCCGAGGAAGGCGATGTCGAACTGTTTCGCCGTCTTTTCCGCGCCTCCGCGCGAGAAGATGTCGACTTCGTGCTGGCAGTGCGGGCACACGAAGTAACTCATGTTTTCGACCATGCCCACGATGTCCACCTTCATCTGGCGGAACATCTCGATGGCCTTGCGCGCATCCTGCAGCGCAACGTCCGAGGGTGTAGAGACCACGATGGCGCCGGTTAATGGAACAGTCTGAATCAGCGAGAGCGCCACGTCGCCGGTTCCCGGAGGAAGGTCAATAACGAGATAGTCGAGTAACCCCCACTGCACCGATCCCAAGAACTGCTTCATGATCGAATGCAGCATAGGGCCGCGCCAGATGAGCGGCTTGTCTCCAGGGTTGAGGAAGCCGACGGAGATGACCTTGAGCCCATGCGAGTTGATGGGAGCAAACTGGTTTTCGCCTATCACCTTGGGTTGCTCGTTGGTGCCGAGCATGAGTGGGACGTTGGGCCCGTAGACGTCGCCGTCGAGCAATCCCACTTTGTGGCCCATTTTACTGAGGGCGATTGCCAGATTGACCGCAAGCGTGGTCTTGCCGACTCCGCCCTTGCCGGAACCGACGGCGATGATGGCGTTGACGCCAGGTAAAGGTTGCGGGGTGGGCTGTGGCTGGCCGGGATGATGGGAGTGAGCGCTCATCTCTTAATTATACGGGAGGGAACGGGCTAGGTGGATTGCAGAGGTCAGAGGTCAGATTGCAGAGGTAAAGGTAAAACCTTCGGGTTCCCCGGAGCGATTTTCACTTCTGCAATCTGACCTCTAACCTCTGACCTCCCTAGTAGTGCCCTTCTCCCAGCTGCACCTTGCCGCGAAACTTGCGGTAAACGAAGACAAAATAGGCTACCGCGAGCACCGCGGCGAACGTCCACCAAACCAACCCCACGTTCAGTCCGTGACTGCCGGCGGCGGTGTTGTAGATGGTGAGATTATATTGATGGTCGCGGGCAGGCAGTACGACGGGATAGAGCGCAAACGCCGCGCCCACCAGCATTCCGGTGATATACAGGCTGGAGGCAACGAACGCGAGTTTCTCTTTGCCCTTGGGATTGGCCCAGAGCATCACCGCCAGGCTGGCGACAACGACGATTGGAACCAGCATCCCGATCGGGTGCTTCTCGTAGTTCGCCATGATATCGGGCCGGATGAAATAAGTCGCAACCAACGCACTGAAGGTCAAAAAAAACTGCACGGGCCAGCAGAGCAAGGCGAAACCGCGGGCGCGGCGGCCGAGATCCTCGTCGGTTTTGAGAGCGACGTAGTAAGAACCGTGCGCGGCTAGGGTCACCAACCCCATCACGCCGATAAGTATCGTGTACCAATCCAGGATGCCCGTCTGCGCGCCGAGTTTGAAGTTGGTCCAGAGCGGCTCAAAAAAATAGCCGGTTGAATCCAGCGGAACTCCGCGCACCACGTTGCCCAGTGCCGCCCCGAAAAACACAGCCAGCAGAATGCTGGAGACGCTGAAGATCACGTCGAAGAAATCCTGCCAGACCCGGCTTTCGATGCGAGCGCGAAATTCAATGCCGATGCCGCGCAGAATGAGCAGCCAAAGGACAATCGTCAGCGGAAGGTAGAATCCGCTGAAGCTCGACGCGTAGAGTTGAGGGAACGCAAAGTAGAGCGTGCCACCGGCAGCCAGCAACCAGACTTCGTTGCCATCCCAAACCGGGCCGATGGCCTGCAGCACCCGGCGCCGTTCGTCGTTAGTTTTGGCCGCAATCAGATAAATCGCACCTGCGCCGAGATCGAATCCGTCGAGCACGACATAGGTCGCGATCATCGCTGCGACAATCCAGAACCAAAGGCTCGCCATATTTACCTTGCCTTCGTCACCTTGCCTCCGTCGCCGGATGAAGATTGGACGCGGAGTCGTGCCCGGCCAGAGGGCCGCGCTCAATTTCCCGCCGGATCAGGAACAGGAACAGAATGCCAAGCACAGTGTAAATGCCCATGAATCCCAAAAGAGTAAACATGCCGTTACCGGCCGAGACGGCCTTCGAGTAGCCGTTTTCGGTGCGCATCAGCCCATAGACCAGCCAGGGCTGGCGGCCGAGTTCGGCGGTCATCCATCCGGCAGTATTGGCGATATAAGGAAAAGGCGCTGCGAGCATCAGGATCCAGAGCATCCACCCGGCGTTAAAGAGTCTGCCGCGCCACAGCAGCAACAAAGCGACAGCCATGACGGCGACGAAGAACGTCCCGAGGCCAACCATAATGTGGTAGCTGTAATAAAGCAATGGGATGTTACCCGGCCAGTCTTGCTTGGGGAAAGCATTGAGTCCGCGGACGTTGGCATTCCAGCGTTTATAAGTCAGCATGCTCAACATTTTCGGGACTTCAATCGGGTTATCGATCTTACCTTGCTGCTCGTTAGGCTGACCTACGATGACTAATGGTGCTCCGGGCTGGCCCTGAAACAATCCCTCCATCGCCGCCAGAGTCACGGGTTGCATGTCGGCGACCATTTTGCCCTGTCTGTCGCCGGTCGGAAAAATCTGCAGGACGCTGAACAGGCAACCGGCGATCACGCCGGCCTTGACGAAGATGCGGGCGTGCGCGGTCCACTTGCCGGAGAGCAGATAGAACGCGCCCACCGACGTCATGATGAACGCGCCGGTGATCGCCGCTCCGCTCATGTTGTGCGCGTACTGCCATCCGGCCCAGGGATTCAGCACGAAATCCCAGAAGCTCGCCAGCTGCAAGCTCCCGTCCGAGGCCGTGGAATAGCCGACAGGATGCTGCATGAAAGCGTCTGTGGCAATGATGAAATAACCCGACAACCACGAACCCACAAAGACTGCGACCGCCGACAGCCAGTGTGCTTTCGGGCTCAACCGCTTCTCCCCGTAAAGGAATAATCCGAGGAACGCCGATTCGAGGAAGAAGGCAAACATGCCCTCCATGGCCAGTGTCTGGCCGATAACGCCGCCCGCGAATCGCGAAAAAAGCGACCAGTTAGTGCCGAACTGGAATTCCATCGGAATCCCGGTCACAACACCTAGTACGAAATTGATGCCAAAAATTCTTCCCCAGAAGCGGGCCGCCTCGTGGTAGACGGGATCGTTGCGCCGCAGGCCAATCGTCTTCAGCGCGACAATTAGCAGGGCGAGCCCCATGGTGAGCTGCGGGAAGAGATAGTGAAACGTCGCGGTGAAGGCGAAGTGCAGGCGGTGAACGAGAAGTGCGCTGTCCATAAGTGCGGTCTCGGGTCTTAGGTCTTAGGTCTTAGGTCTTAGGTCTCCGGTCTTAGGTCTCGGGTCTCTGGTCTCACCTCTCAGGTCTTAGCTCTAAGCTTTAAGCTTTAAGCTCTTAGTTGTCAGCTCCCAGTTGTTACTTATCGAGTCTTAGTTGCTCACGTGCTACCTACTAACTCGCTTCGTATCACGGCATCGCTTTAGCGATGCCGAAAGTTCTCCGACATCAGAGCCCCTTTAGGGGCTGAGCGTCGGAGATCGCCTAACTCCGAACCTCTTTTCTGCGCGCCGATTCCGCTCGGCGTATCTCGCGGCGGCGCGCGGCACCATCGTAGCGGCGTTTTTCCTCTTCGGTCTCAGGGATGACGGGCGGGACCGGCAACCGATTTCCGTTAACATCCACAGCGACAAAGGTCAGATAGGCGGAGCTGACGTGACGGCTCTCTTCCGCGCGATAATTCTCCACCCAGACCTTGACCCCCACCTCCATCGAGGTGTGGAAGACACGATTGACCGAGGAGCGCAGGATCACGAAATCTCCGACCCGGACGGGCACGAGAAAATCCAGATGATCGATGGAAGCTGTCACCACGTGCTGGCGCGAGTGGCGGTGCGCGGCCATGGCGCCGGCGAGATCGATCCAGTGCATGAGGCGTCCGCCAAGAAGCGCGTTCAGAACATTGGCGTCGTTGGGCAGAACGATCTCGGCCATTTCGGAGGCCGATTCGCGCACCGGCCGGGGGCGCATTAACTTCGCTTTGTCGTTATCGTTCATAGATTGTCAGTGCGTCGATCTGCGCGTTGATCGTCGACTCGTTGATCGCCCGCTCAATCCCTCGTTCATAAATCGGCTCACAAATCGTTAGATAAGAGCAGCGCTCCGCCGGACGCGATATGCCTGGAGGTAGCAGGTTGCAAGTATGAGCACACGCGGGTCCGGATGTGCGTTGAGCCAAACCTCGCTCGCCAGGTCGAAGGTCAATTTTCCATGTTCGATCGGAGCGTGGGCTAACTCGCAGACAAAGCAGATGGCGACCTGCTCCCGGCTAACGTGGGCAACCGAGAAGCGAATTGCATCCCAATCCCGGCGCCGCGGAAGATGCGGACAGGCGTTTGCGTAACCGAGATTGCAGAATTCCCGGATGTGCGTGTCGGATGCCGCCACTTCCTGCCCCGAGGCGCGGCAGTTTCCAGTCCATCCCGCTCCCAGTGGCAGACGCGAAGGATGTGGCCAGGAGCCGTCGTTCACAATTTCAAGCGGCACAAAAAAAGGGCAAGCCAAGTTGGTTTCTCGGAGAACAGCCATTGTAACGCGAGCCATGATATGAATGGAGAACAGCTTTCGCTCTTAGCTTTTGGCCATTGGCTTTTAGCTGAGAGCTGACAGTCTGAGAGCTGAGAGCTTCTTTATGGATCGCATTGCCATGTTGAGCGAGATTCTTACCGCGAATCCCGAGGATTCGTTTGCGCGCTATGGACTGGCGCTGGAGTACTCGAAGGCCGGACAAATTGAGCAGGCGCTTCAGGAGTTCAAAGCGCTGATCGCGAAAAATCCGGATTACACGCCCGCATACTTCATGGCCGCCCAGATGCTGGCCAGCGCAGGTCGCGTCGATGAGGCCAAGCGCTGGCTAGTGGATGGTATCTCCTCCGCACGCCGCACCGGCAACGCACACGCCCAATCGGAGATGACGGCCATGCTCGAAGAACTGGGATGAGGCGAGGTCAGAGGCTAGAGGTCAGATTGCAGAGGTGAGGCGATTGCAGAGGTTAGAGGTGAGATTGCAGAGGTAAAGCTCTAGGGCTCATAGGGGCCGTTTTGCGCTTGGAGTTCTTCACCTCTGCAATCTCACCTCTAACCTCTGACCTTGCTCGCGGTGCTACACTCTCCTGTTCCGCGGAGGCACGTCATGCGCCGTTTTGCTTTCCTTTTCGTCCTTCTGTTTTCACTTCCCGCCTTCTCTCAAGCCAAGCACCCCTTCACTTTCGAAGACATGATGAAGCTGAAGCGCGTAGGCGAACCTGTGCCGTCGCCCGACGGCAAGTGGGTGCTGTTCAGCGCGGTCGATGTGGATCTGGCCGCGAACAAAAAGACATCGCACATCTGGATCGTCCCGCTGAATACTGGAGCGACAAGTGTGGGGACGGGCGCCTCGTCCGTCCAAGCCGAGCATATCCTCATCGCCGATCAGGATGGCGACCGTCCGCGCTGGGCGCCGGATGGCAAGCGGTTTGCGCTCATCTCGAACAAGGAAGGCGGATCGCAGATTTGGATTGCGGAGTTCGATGGCGCAACGGGAACAGTGACTCGCACCTGGGAACTGACTTCGATTGCGACCGAAGTGGGAGGCGAACTCTGGTCCCCGGATGGAGAGCATATTGTGTTTACTTCTGATGTTTATCCCGAGTGCGATGACAGGCCACTCCTGGAACTCAACTGCAACGCAAGAAAGGTGAAGGAGGCTGAAACCTCGAAGGTCAAAGCGCTGGTTTTTGATCGGTTACTTTATCGTCATTGTGACGCGTACAAAGCCGGCAAGCGCACGCACATTTTTTTGATTCCAGCCCCCGACTATACCCCACCTGAAGGAGAGAGCGTCCTTGACCGTGCTATGGCGATTCCCCGCGATCTCACCCCGGGCGACTACGATGCTCCTCCGTTCTCGCTCGAAGGGCAGGACAACTACGCCTTCTCGCCCGACGGCCAGGAGATTTGCTACACCTCGAACCACGACAAGGTCGAAGCCACCTCCACCAACAACGATCTCTGGATCGTCCCGCTTCACGTAGGGGCGGATGCTTCGTCCGCCCAGGTTCTGGCCCAAACCAAGAACATCACCGCCGACAATCCCGCCAGCGACTCGACGCCGCTCTATTCTCCCGATGGCAAGTACATCGCCTACCGCGCCCAGCAGCGTCCGGGCTACGAGAGCGACCGCTTTCGGTTGATGCTGTATGACCGCAAGACGGGAGAGCACACGAGTTTGAGCGACGGTGAGGACTCGTTTGACCGATGGGTGGACTCATTCGCGTGGTCGCCGGATTCGAAAAGGCTATTCCTGACGGCAGAAGATGAGGGCGACTCGTCTATTTACATGGCGTTCGTCGAACAGAAGAGTCCGCTGGTCTTGTCCATTACGCGCGGAACTAACGATTCGTTAGTGGTTTCTCCAGACGGCAAATCGTTGATTTTCTCTCGCAATTCTTTGCGATACCCAAGTGAGGTCTTTGTTTTGGAGGTCGGCAAGTTCGAGCGTTTCCTCGGCTGGAATAGCCTTCGGCAATTTCAAGGCGACAGTGCCGAGGGAAAACCGCTTACGCATCTGAACGATGCATTGCTCTCTCAGGTCGAAATGCACCCGCTTGAACGCTTCTGGTTCACGGGTGCAAACGGTGATTCGGTCGAAGGCTTCCTAGTCAAGCCACCGAATTTCGACCCCACCAAGAAATATCCCGTGAAGTTCCTAATCCACGGCGGCCCCGAGGGCGCCTGGGGAGACGACTGGTCCTACCGCTGGAATCCCGAACTCTTCGCCGCCAACGGATACGTGGTCATCATGATCAACTTCCACGGCTCGACCGGATACGGGCAAAAGTTCATCGACGCGATCAACGGCGACTGGGGAGGCGCTCCGTTTGAAGACCTGATGAAGGGCCTCGACTACGCGGAGAAGACTTACCCGTTCATCGATAAAGACCGCGAGTGCGCGCTGGGCGCCAGCTACGGAGGATACATGGCCAACTGGGTGCTTGGCCACACCGACCGCTTCAAGTGCACCGTCTCGCACGACGGCATGTTCAACAGCGTCTCCACCTGGGGCACCACCGAAGAACTCTGGTTCAATAACTGGGAGTTCAAGGGCACGCCCTATACCAACCCTGAGATGTACGAGAAGTGGTCTCCGCGCAACGCGGCGAAGAATTTCAAGACGCCGACGCTCGTCATCCACGGACAACTCGACTACCGCCTCGACGTAAGCGAAGCCTTCCAGCTTTTCACCACGCTGCAAACGATGGGCGTGCCGTCCAAGATGCTCTACTTCCCCGACGAAGGCCACTGGGTGCTAAAGCCGCAGAATGCGCAGCTTTGGTACAAGACGGTCAACGACTGGGTGGATCAGTGGACTAAGAAGTAGTCAGTAGGCTTGCGTAGGGACGGCCGCCCTCGGCCGTCCCGCCGGGCGCAGCCCGGCAGCGGTTTCGCTCTAGTTCAGATCCAGGGGCCGGATGTCCTTGTCCCCAGCCTTCTTCACGCCAAGCGCAATCGGCCTGGGCGGGCCTTTCCTCGGAATCGTTGCGAGTACCAACAACTCATCTCCGGCAGCGAGACGCGTGGGATCCTTAGCCGTGTCAGAGATGAAAAGTAGACTCGGCTCGGTCAGCCGCAGTTCCATTCCGTTGGCGGTTTTCCGGCGGACGAATGAGAGGTTGTCACAACCCCAGTTCGGGGATAAATCGAATTGCGCGGTGGGAGTACCGTCGCGCACGGCGATGGAACCGCATTCCTGGCCGAAATCTTCCATGCCAAGATAGCTGTACTGCGCGCGTCGATTCTCCATCGCCTGGATCTCGCTCGCAAACTTCTTTCCAACTTCTTCGGGCGAGCGCGAGTCGTTCACTTCGATCTGCAGCCTGACGTAGCGCCCACGAATCGGCAAGTTCGGATCATAGCGCTCGGTTTTGAACCACGCTTGCGGGCGGGTTCGCCGGTCGTAGAGCAGCTTGGCTCCCAGCGAAGATACGATCAGAACTTGAATCAGCGCGACCACGACGGCTTTGGTCATCGGCTTCGGCTTCATGGTGCGCCTCCTGCCGTGCGCGCCACCAGCTTGCGGCGCAACTGCTCGAGCTTCCATCCTCCCAGCAAGAACAGGAGTCCGAAGCCGACCAGCGATGCCGAACGCCCGAGCTTGTCCATCACGCTGGAGAAATAGAACACGATAATTGTGATCGCAAACCCCGCCACACCCAGGTTGATGCGCTCACGCCTTTGCTCCTGCAAACCCCAGTACACCATTCCCATGGCGGCGAACGCGCACGCCATATACGAGGCCATATTCTGGAAAGTATCGCGGTTGTCGAGAAATGCGATCAGGAAAATCCAAAGGGCGAATCCAAGATTCCAGAGGATCGCCTTGCCCCGCAGCAGGCACGCCGCCAGCAGAGGAAGGGCGAAAGCGATCAACCAACCAGCGGCGTGCAGCGCAAAGGACATCGGTGGCAGCCGGCTGTTCCAATACCATTCGCGTTGGTCGGTGGCCAACGCAGCGAACGTTGGCAGCAGAGCAATTCCCCCGGCCCAAACCAAAGCCCGCCGGAAGTGGGAGTCTTCTTTGCCCTGGTCGCGACGAGCGCTCAAATACGTCACCGCCAGCATGGCCAAGAACTGGATAGGAATCCTCTCGTTGCCGCTGAAGTGCTGCGCGCGCACGCTCCACTCCGAGGCGATCCAAGCGGGCACGAGCAGCGCGGCGAGCGTCGCCTGGAGCCAATCCCGCAGCACCAGCCACGAGAGTACCGCGCCGATCGCCCATAACAGGATGCCTCCGGGCCAATGTTCCTGAAGGTTGAAGATCTGTCCAGCAAGAAAGATGCCGCCGCCCAGGGCAACCGTGCCCACGGCGTGCAGCGCCAGTCCAAGCGCTCGAAGGCGTGGCATGAGCTCTCCGGCGGCCAAGTGAAAGCCCGAGGTCATGGCCAGCACCAGCAGAAAGCGCTGTGTGGGCGAGAGGTCTTCCCAGTGCGCCGCCACGAAAAGCAATATACCCGCGGCCACCATGATGGAGCCGAACGCGATGGCCAGCACCACGGGCCACCTCATGCCGGGAGATTCGCGAGAGGTCTCGAAAGCCCGAATCCGTTCGGCGGATGGCGAATCGACAAGTCCGGCTTCCACCCAGCGCTGGAGCTGCTGTTCGAGTTGCTCAGAGGCGGTCACGAATTTATGGGAATCAACTTAGCTGAAGAGCTGGTGGATAGCAAGAAGAACGCGCAGACGCCAAACGGCGAAACGCGCCTCATCGACGAGTTCTGCGCCACGTCAGGTTTCCATGCCGGCAGACGTCCGCCGCTAACTCATCATCAAGTCTGTTTCAGCGAAACAGCGCCATCACGGCAGGAGTTCATCCACCGCGAGCACCCGGCAACTTCGTCTGTCCGCAGGAGACCAACTGCTTGAAGGATTGGATTGAATATCCAAGGGCTCGGGGGCAGCGTCGCTCCCAACCGGTGTCGCCGGTTTCTTAGGAGTCGTGGCATCGGCCAGCGGTAATGTTGCCGGTGGCGGAGAAGCAGATTTCTTGCTCCCTGCCGGGTTCGACGACGTCGGGTCGCCGCGATCGCCAGAAACATCGCCCGTACATGGCTCCGGGCAATCGCTCATGTGCGAATCCACTGCCGCGTCGTTGCTCGCAATGCCTTGCGGCACAGCGAACAGCACATCCGGCACGCTTTGTGGCAGGGACGTTTGCGAACCAAATTTCGGAGCAAAGTTCGGAGCAAAGTAGATATCGGGCTGCGCGGTCGGAGCCTGTACCCGTCTGTTGCCCGGCTGGTCTGGAACGATCGCTGCCAGGCGCTCCATTTGTAGTTGCGCGGTCAATTGGCCCGCACTCACCGTGATAAACACATCGCACGGGCCCACGTTTCCGGCAGAGGGCACCATGGAAGCGAGGCCGTCCTGACTGCTCACGACCTGCACCTGCGACGATCCGAGGAGAACGGGCACTCCGTCTCCCCCGACAACGGAATCGCCATTCGGTTGCCCTCCCTGGTCTGGACTGACCCGTGCCAGGGCGGTCGCAAAAGTGACGTTCACTCCCATCACAGGGTTCGCGGCCGCGGAGCCGTCGGTCACGCGCATCACAAGTGGTTGAAACGCCTGCCCTGTCAGCACAACCTGCGACGATCCCCTCACCGTCTCCAGCGTCCACAGCGAAGGCGGCCAAGCGAACAACGTAAAAGTCTGGCAGGGCGCATTGTTAGGAACGACGCACGCGCTCACCTGCACATTGGCACTTAGATTCGTGAGATTTGCCGTGATGGTGGCGAATCCCGCGCTGTTGGTGGTTCCACTGCCCGCCGAAAGCGAAGCCGTGCCGCGGGTGATTGCGAAATTGACGGTCACATTCGCCATCGGCACACCCAGGTTGAGCGCTTCGACGGTGAGCGGAACTGCGATGGTCGCGCCTTGGCCAACCCAGCGCGTCGGCGTCACTGCAGCCAAGTCGAGCGCGGTTGATGTTCCCACCACCGTGGCCTGTTGCGACTGCGGCGGCGAGTACGACGCTGGCGCCAAAGCGATCGTGATCGTGCTCGGTCCGGTCGCCGTGGGAGTCACCCAGCTGGAGGATTCTCCGGCCTCATCGCTCAACCCCGAACAGGATGAGGCTCCGCTGCACGCCGAGAACTGCAGACCGTTGGTCGTGGTCCATGCAATCGTCGCCCCGCTCACCGGTGTGACTCCATCGGCGGCAACCACGCGCACGCGAATGGCATTGGCAGCTTGAGACCCAACTGGAGTTGCCGGCTCCGCGCCTTGCAGAAGAAGCAAGAGATCCGTGGCTGAAGCGCCATAGGTCAGTGCACCAATCATTTGGGAAAAAGCGCCGCTTACTGGATCCGTGACCTGGATCGTAGCGGTTCCGTCCGGCGTGCCTGCAGGCACAGCTACCTGTATGTGGCTCGCCGACGCGGAAAGCGTGCTGCCATTATTGCCGGCAACGCTCACCTGGAGTCCCGGACTAAATCCGATGCCATTGAGCGTAGTCACGCCGCCGGCAAGACTGAGGCGCGCCGGCGTCACCGTATCCGAATAAAGGAGGCTGGCCTGGTAGAAGTAGTCCGGACGACCGTCGCCGCGAAAGTC
>JBEKFN010000044.1:3994-20199 GCA_050013295.1 Terriglobales bacterium | reverse complement strand
ATGACGCGCAAAGGCAGCAGGTAGAGCAGAAGCACCAGCAACAGACGCAGCAATTGCAGCAAAAACACCAGCAACAAACGCAGCAATTGCAGCAGAGACAGCAGCCAGCGAGCCGGGAGCCGGGCAAGAGGTAAGATCGTTCTCCGATGGAAAAGCCTTAATCGTTTATTGAACGAGCATTCGTTGAACGAGCATTGAACGAGAACCGGGCGGGGTATCGGCCAACCGCTGGATGTCTCGCCCGCACGATTGCCGGAATCTCATTCCCGCTTGCGAGTGATAGACTCGCGCCCGGCTCATCGATCGCAACCAACAAAGCTCTCATTCTGGCCCGTTCCTCCACCGCGCCTGACGCTCGCTTAGGCCGTCATCTCCGCGTGGCGATCCGGTTTCGCGATGGCCGCTGGGAGGCGCAGGCGGAACGTTGTGCCGGTTCCGACGATGGAATCGAATTCCACCGAGCCATAATGCCACTGCATGATCTGGTAGGTTTGCGCCAGGCCGATTCCGCTTCCACCTTTGTCGCCCTTGGTGGTGAAGTAGAGTTCGAAAATTTTCTCCTGCGCTTCGGGAGGAATGCCGCAGCCCTGGTCGAGCACTTCGGCGAGAATCGTTTCGCCATCGCGCCGCGCCTTCAGAGTGAGCGTTCCTCCCGCGGTCATGGCCTGCACTCCGTTTATCACCAGGTTGAGAATCGCCTGCTTCATCAGATCGGAATCGGCGCGCACTATGAGTGCGTCATCTCCGTGTGACACGTCTTCGTTCGGTAATTCCCGGCTCGATAATTCCCGGTTCGATAGTTCCCGGTTGGGCAGTTGCTGCACCAGGCGGACGCCGTGACGCGCGGCATCGGGCGCGGCCAGCGCCGCTACGCTCTCCAGAATTCTGCGCAGATCCACGTCTTCGAGGTGCAAATCGCGGGGACGGGTGAAGTCCACCAGAATTTGCACCACGCGGTCGAGGCGGTGAATTTCGTTGCCGATGACGTCCATGTGGCGGCGGGTTTCGGGATCGTCCTGCTGCAGCTTGTTTTGCAGCAACTGCAGGTGCAGCACGATGGCGTTGATGGGGTTCTTGACTTCGTGGGCCACGCCTCGGGTCAGACGTCCGCTGGCGGAAAGGCGCCGCGACATTTCGATGTCGTTTTCAATGCGGCGCACCGATTCGGCATCGCGCATGGTGAGCAGCGCGCCAATCGGCGTTCCCTTTTCCTGAATGAAATCGAGCGAAACCTGAACCCGCCGGCGATCGACTGCGTCGAATTCGTACTGCACCAAGGGCCGCTGCTTCTGGAATGCGGGCAGAACCACGGCGCCGAGAACCGATCCATCGGAAAAAATTTCTTCCGCGGTGCGGCCCAGAATTTCGCGACGCGGACGTCCCAGAAATTTTTCCGCCGAGGCGCTCACGAGCACCACCCGGGTGTCGCGCGTGAACAGCATGAGGCCGTCCTGGAGCTTGGTCATGACCTGCTCGACGTTGTCTTTGAGAGCGGAAAAAATCTGGTTGGTATCGCGAATCTGGCGGCCGAGGTGAGCGATCTTCAGCGACACCAGGCCCACTTCGTCGCCTGCACTGGTTTCCTCATCCGGCAACAGATCTCCCGCGCTGGCGCTGTCCAGGTTCCGGCTGATGACCTTCAAGGGGCCGAGCGCGACATTCGAAACCACCGCCCCCAGCACCAGCGAACAAAAAATCGTCAGCACCGAAAAAAAGGCCGCTTGCTGCAGTTTCGGCGTCAGTTCGTTGCGCAGAAAAACCGTAGAGACGCCCACCCGAACGCTGCCGAACGCCTGCCCATCCAGCTCCAGCCCGATGCTCACGTCATAAACGGTGGAGGGGGCGTAGAGCAGGCGCAACTGGCGGCGAAAGCTCGCGTCGCGCAACACGCCCAATCGGGGACGTTCTGGAACCGGCTTGCCATTCAGCGCCGGATTGGTATCGAGAATCGCCACTCCATTCGGATCAATGATGGCGGCATCGTAGACGATGCGAGAATTCCCTACCACCGATTCCAGCATGTCGTTGAGGTTGGCGTCGGTCTGCAGAAACTTGGTGACGGCGGCGCGCATGGCCTTGGGATTGTTGGTGTCAACCCGCGTGCTGGTCAGATCGGGCACCGCTTTGGAGGCGGCGTACTCCATTTGGTTGGTGAGTTGGGAGGCGGTTTCATCGGCCCACAGCAAGCGCTGGCGCAGCAGTTGCGACAGGTAAATCCAGGAAAAGCAGACAACCAGCGCCGTGAACAGCGTGGTGATCACGAGCACGATGATGAATTTGCGGCTCATCGATGGAAAGAAGCTCTCAGCTCTCAGCTGTCAGCTCTCAGCGAGCGCCACCGAGCATTCCTGATCGCTGAGACCTGAGAGCTGAGAACTTTTTCTCACTCTTCCGCGGTCAGCTCCGTATCCTGCGGGCGGCCGTATTCTTTCAGCTTGTTATGCAGCGTTTTCAGGCTGATGCCGAGCATCTCCGCGGCTCGCGTTTTGTTGTTATTGGTCGCCTGCAGGGTTTTCAGGATGAGCAGCTTCTCCGCTTCCCCGACGGTTGTACCCACGCCCAGGTGCACGGCATCAGGATCGTTCGTCACCGGCCGCACACTTTGGCCAAAGCCCGGGGGCAAGTGCTTGGTTTCCACCAGTCCGCTTTCGCAGACGATCACGGCGCGTTCCAGGGTGTTGCGCAACTCGCGCACATTGCCAGGCCAGGAGTGAGTCTGGAAAATATTGAGCACGGCTTCGCTCACGTCCGCCACCTTGCGATCGTGCTTCTCGTTCATGTCCGCGAGCAGGCTCTTGACTAACTCGCGGATATCTTCTTTATGCTCGCGCAGCCCCGGCAGATGAATATTGAAAACGTTAAGCCGGTAATAAAGATCCTGGCGCAGTTCTCCATTGGCCACCGCATCCTCGGGAACTTTGTTGGTCGAGGCCAGCACGCGCACGTCGACCGAAGTTTCGACCTTGCTGCCGAGTCGCCGCAGTTTGTGGTCTTCCAGCACACGCAGGAGCTTGGCCTGCGTGCCCACCGGCATTTCGCCAATCTCGTCGAGCAGCAGGGTTCCACCTTCGGCCAGTTCAAAGCAGCCGGTGCGGCGCTCCATCGCGCCCGTGAATGCGCCTCTTTCGTGGCCAAAAATTTCGCTCTCCATCAGCGTCTCGGGAATGGCGGCACAATTAATGGGGACGAAAGGCTTATTGCGCCGCGGACTCAGATCGTGGATGGTGCGCGCTACCAATTCCTTGCCCGTTCCGCTCGCCCCGGTGATCAGCACCGAGGCCGTGCTCGGCGCCACCAGTTCGATCAGGCGGAAAACCTCCTGCATTTGAGCGGAGGCGCCGACCAGCAGGCCGAGCGCTCCTTTATCGCGCAAGCGGCGGCGCAGGGATTCGTTTTCGGTGCGGGTGTTGATGATCTCGCCGATGTTGGTCAGGATGGAGCGCAGCCGGCGGAAGTCGATAGGCTTCTCGATGTAGTCCTGCACGCCCAGTCGGCCGGCGTGAAATGCGGTATCGGTCGCCTTCTGGGCGGTCACCATCACCACCGCGATCGACTGCGTCAGGTCGGCCAGCTTCTCCACCAGTTCCATGCCGCCCATGCGGGGCATTTTCACGTCGGTGATCACGATGGACGGGGCAAAGGAGGGAATTTTTTCCAGAGCTTCCACGCCGTCGGCCGCCGTGTCGGTACGATAACCCCATCCCGAGACCAGTTCGGCCAGGCCGGTTCGTTCGTTCTCTTCGTCTTCAACAATCAGTACACGTTCCTGTGTCATATTCCTGTGTTTAGGGCCCCCACCAGCATTATTCAGGGAAGGGCGCCGACTCGCAACCCAGTTCGAGAATGCTGGAATATCAATTTGAGATCATTCCGGCGCAACCCGTCTGCAAGAAGCTGATGGGGCTGCGACCCGAGGAAACTATAAAGATACCCGCCAATCACTTGCAAAAACGCCCAGTTGCTGTAAAATTCGGTGTTCCTAGCGTGCAGCTATCCGTGCGTGCCGTAAGGCTTTATTGATTCCAGCTCTACTAAATAACTTGTAATGGTTTCGATTCGGAGGAAGTCAATGTCAATTTATCACGAAACTTACCGGAGATGCGCGAGTGCCGCGCTCGTCCTGGCCCTCGTTCTGATTGCGTTGCCGTCTATGCTGAACGCACAAACTGCTGCACCCAACGCGCCGAGTGTGCAGTCGGACGATACGTACCCCAAGGCGGAGGTCTTCGTTGGCTATCAGTGGTTAAACCCGGGCGGTAACGTCCCCGATACGAACAGCCCGCCCAATGCCATCCAGCTGAAGTCGATGGCAGACGGGTTTGGTTTCGGTGCGGCCTACAACTTCACCAAGAATCTGGCGTTCGAAGGCACTTACGGCGAGAACTGGAGGAGCGGCGCCGGCAATGTCATCTTCGGCGGCCTCGGGCCAAAGGCCACTTTGCGCGGCGAGGGTATGGACTTTTTCATTCACACGCTAATCGGATTCGAGCGCATCAGGCCAGAAGGTGTCCACCACAGCCTCGGCGTCGGAGCGCTGCTTGGCGGCGGTATTGATTTCAAACTCTGTAAGGCGGTCACGTTCCGAATCTTTGAAGCCGATTTCCAGTGGGGGCACGAAAACTATTCCATTGTCGTGTCGCCTGACAATCCCTCGTTGCGCCATCCGAGCTACGACGGTGCTCTACTGCGCACTGGTCTGGTATTCAACTTTGGCGGCGGAGCTCCCGAAGTTCCAGTAGCGGCGGCCTGCTCTGTGCAGCCCGCCGAAGTCATGGTGGGCGAGCCCGTGCACGCCACCGTTGTCGCCAGCAACTTCAACCCCAAGCACACGCTCACCTACGTCTGGGCGAGCAGCGGAGGCAAGATCGTGGGCACGGATACCGGTGCCACCATCGACACCACCGGCCTGAGCGGCGGCAGCTACACCACCACCGCCACCGTCACCGATCCCAAGGCCACGAAGAACAACGTGGCCAGTTGTACCGCGAACTTCACCGTGAAGGAACTGCCCAAGAACGCGCCGCAGATTTCCTGCACGGCGAACCCGTCAATGGTCCAGGCCGGCACTCCGGCAACCATCACCTGCGTTTGCACCAGTCCGGATAACGTTCCGGTAACGGTGGGTGGATGGACCGCGAGCGGCGGCAGCATTTCCGGCAGCGGAAACTCCGCCATTCTGAACACCACCGGGGCTTCGTCGGGCCCCATCACGATCAACGCTACATGTACCGACTCGCGCGGCTTGACGGCTTCGACTTCGAGCTCGGTGACGGTTGAAAATCCGCCCCCGGCGCCACCGCAGGCAGTCAAGGTGAATGAGTGCCAGTACCCGAACCTCAAGAAGCCGTGGCGCGTCGACAACACTTGCAAGGCTGAGTTGGACGATGTTGCCCTCAAGTTGCAACAGGATCCAGATGCCAAGCTGGTGGTCGTCGGGAACGCCGATCCGAAGGAAAGGCGCAAGAATCTGGCGGGCGAGCGAGCACTTAACGTGAAGGCCTACATCTCGGGAGGCGAGGCAAAACAGAACATCGACCCCAGTCGCATCGAGGCCCGCACCGGAAGCGCAGGCGCGGCGACTTCGGAACAGTGGATCGTTCCGGCCGGCGCCACCTTCCCCGAGGCCGACAGCACGACCCCGGTGAATGAGATGAAGGTAAAGGCGGTCCCGGATCATCCGAAACCGGTGGCCAAGAAGAAAGCGGCGAAAAAGGCCGAATAATGAGGTAGGAAGAGCACGAAAGGCCGGTGGGTTCAACCCTGCCGGCCTTCTTATTTTTTTGCCCTTACGTAACCTTGTCCCAGCCGTGCTAGCCTGTCTACAGTTGAGCGCAGGCGAATATCGTTCGCAGGGGTCAATCTACGTTCATGGATTTCACAGTGAAAGGGAAAGTTCTCCGCACAAGTCTACTGGTTCTTGCCGTCAGTCTCGCCGTTACTCTTATGAGCACCGCACTGCTGGCCTCCGGGCCCTGGCAGGTGTTGGGTCCGGACGGCGGCGATGCGCGCAGTCTGGCTTACGACGCGCACAATCCGGATCGCATCCTGCTCGGCACCAGCACCGGCCAGATGTTTGCTTCGAACGATGGCGGACGCACCTGGTCGCGCCTGGCGCGCCTGGGCGGCGATGACTACGTGCTCGACCACATCACCATCGATCCGCGGGACTCCAACCGTATTTATGTGTCGGCATGGAGCGGATCGAGCCAGCAGATCGGCGAAGTTTTCCGCACGCTCGACGGCGGCCGCACCTGGGAGACGCTGCCCGCCATGCACGGCAAATCGATCCGCGCCCTGGCCATGTACAGGGGTGATTCGAAAGTCCTGGTGGCAGGCGCCCTCGATGGCGTCTTCCGCAGCACAGATGGCGGCGATAGCTGGGATCGCCTCTCGCCCGCGAACTCCGCCGACCTCAAGAATATTGAATCGATCGCGGTCGATCCCAAAGATCCCAACACCGTCTATGCCGGAACCTGGCACTTGGCCTGGAAAACTTCTGACAGCGGCGCCAATTGGCAGCATATTAATAAGGGTATGATCGACGATTCCGACGTATTCTCGGTCATCGTCGACCATGAGAATGCCTCGGTTGTTTTCGCCAGCGCCTGCTCGGGAATTTATAAGAGCGAGACCGCGGGCAACCTGTTTTCGAAGATTCAGGGCATTCCGTTTTCGGCGCGCCGCACCCGTGTGCTCAAGCAGGATCCGACGAACGAAAATATCGTTTACGCCGGAACCACCGAAGGCTTGTGGAAGTCGACCGATCTGGGCAAGGTGTGGAAGCGTGTAAGCAATCCCGAGGTGGTCGTCAATGACGTACTCGTCGATCCGCGGGATTCGAATCGCGTGCTGCTCGCCACCGACCGCAGCGGCGTAATGGCCTCGAGCGATGGTGCCTCCAACTGGACCACTTCCAACCACGGCTACGCGCATCGCTATGTATCCGCGATCCTGGCCGATAACAAAGATGCCAGCTCGCTCTATGTCGGCGTGGTCAACGACCGCGAATACGGCGGCGTGTTCCATTCCCGTGACGCCGGGCAGCACTGGTCGCAGAAAGCGGCCGGGCTTGGCGGAAAAGACGTTTTCGCGCTCAAGCAGGCTCCCAGCGGAATGCTCGTTGCCGGCACCAACCACGGCGTGTATTCCCTGGAGCGCAATGCCAGCGAATGGCATTCCATGAACGTCGTGGTGATCGAGCATACTTCGAATGTCACGCGCAAAGGTTCGAGCAAAGCGGTCACCCAAACAAGCATAGAGAAGAAGGAACTCGTATCGCGCGTCAACGATCTCGAACTCGGCGATCTGGAATTCGGTTCCGGACGCTGGCTGGCGGCAACCACCAGCGGCGTCTACTCGAGCGCTGACCAGGGCAAAACCTGGAAGGGCGGACCGATTCTGGGCGAGCTGGATTTCGTTTCGGTGCGAGCTAAAGGTTCCACGGTGGTCGCGGCTACACGGTCCAGCGTGCTGGTCTCGAATGACAGCGGCGCGACCTGGAAACATGCCGGTCTGCCATCGTATGTGGTCGGCATCCGCAACGCGGCAATTGCTTCCGATGGCCAGATCGTAATCGCGGCCCGCGAAGGCGCGTTCCGCAGCGGAGACGGCGGCGCGATCTGGGAGCATGTCGTCAACGGCCTGCCCGCCAAAGACATCACTTCCGTCAGCTTCGATTCCACCCACAAGCGCCTGCTGGCCACCAGCGACGCGACCAGCGTGATCTTCGAAAGCCGCGACGGTGGACGTTCCTGGCAGCGCGGTCCGGACAGCGGATTCCCGTTGCGCCGGGTCAGCGTGATTGGCGGACGCTTCGTGGGCGCGACTCCCTTTGATGGCGTCATCCTGCAACCGGAAAACGAATCCATCAGTTCCGTCACAGCAATCGGCGGCACCGAGTAAGACTAAAATTCGTGCTGAAACCCGAGCCGGGGAAGCGGAAACGCTTCCCCGGTTTCTCTTTGATCCCGGTTTCCTTGATCAATGACACTCGAATCGAGTGTCGAAACGGCAATTCGCTATTTGTTCGCCTATGTGCTAAACTTGCCCGTCCTCCGAGGAGCGAACGACGATGCGCAAAGCGCCCCACCACCTTGCAATCAGTCACCTGAAGAAATCCGACCCCGTGCTGGCCGCGATTATAGAGCGCGTAGGGCCATGCCGCATGGAGTTTGGCGAGCCCACGTTTCATGCCCTGGCCGAGGCGATCCTCTATCAGCAGTTAAACGGTAAAGCGGCCGTGACCATCTTCAATCGCTTCACCGCTCTTGCCGGCGACCCGCTGACCCCGCAGGGCATTCTGAAACTGACCGATGCCGAAATGCGTGGCGTCGGGCTGTCGCGGCAGAAGACGGCGTATCTGCGCGATCTCGCCGAGAAGACCGCCGCTGGCTTGCTGGAGTTCGAGCGCCTGCCGGAATTGCCGGAAGAAGAAGTGATCGCGCATCTCACCCAGGTCAAGGGCGTCGGCGTCTGGACGGCGCACATGTTCCTGATGTTCACCTTGCGGCGTCCGGATATTCTTCCGGTCGGCGATTATGGCGTGCAGGCGGCCATCAAGAAGCACTACAAGAAACGCAAGTGGCCTAAGCCTGTTGTGATGGAGAAGATCGCTAAGCCTTGGGCTCCTTATCGCTCGATTGCTTGCTGGTATCTTTGGAAGAGCCTGGATATCAAGACGGTCGAAAAATAAATTTCAGGTGACAGTTCCATTTTGTCAAAGTGTTCCACGTGGAACACTGTACTTGCTTTATTGTACGTACGTTAATGCTCTATAGTACGTACGTCAAGATACATACATTCGGCGGTCGAAACCTCGGAGCTGGACTGCGCATATTCTTCCTTGCCGCGTGCGACTGGTTCTAAGTCATTGATAATGCTCGGTGATGGTTGTGGTTAAATAGGCACAACCGAGCAGTTATTACGCTGTACTTGTTACACACGTCGTTATTTTGGGTTGCGTCCCCGCCTTGCAGCCTCTTGCCTCAGGGGCCCTTGCGGAATGTATCCACTCGGCTACAATAGTGACGTTGAGGCGGAAAACAGCTTACGCAAGGGTCGAGCCGGCGGCGTATCTCTTTGACGATGCGCTCATCGCGGAATATCTTTCGCTCGCCGCCGAAGACCCAAACCCCGATGTATTCCTGGCCGCGCTCAGCGAAGTGGTTAGAGCGCGAGGCGTGGCGCAGACCGCCGCAGACTCCGGCCTTTGCCGGGAGAGCCTGTACAAATCCCTGAGTGCAGGCGCACATCCGCGCTTTGAGACCATCAATTCTGTGCTGCACGCCCTGGGGGTGAAGATCGCTGTCGTTGTTCGACGTGGGCGTTAGGCCGGGCCTCCCGCCGGTGTCGGGTGTGCGGCAGGCCACTTCTCGAAAACCGCGAGAAGTGGCGCACCCGGCTTTTGGGCTTGAAGTAGCGTGCCGACTGCCCAGAAGCCCGTTTCTGGACAGCTTCCGAGTTGCCGACTATTCGTCCAGAATCGCCGGGGCACGCTCAGAACTCCAACCGCGCCTGAAAAGCGATCATGCGTGGACTGCTATCGCCACCCAAACCGACGCCCAGCAAGCCGGTCGGCGGAGAGGTCGTGTAGGTGAGCGCTCCAAATCCACTCTGCGTGGAAGGATTTCCTGGAATGCCGGCCTGCACCATGTTTGGAAGCGCAAAATTCGGATGGTTGAAGACATTAAAGAACTGACCCTCAAATCGCAGTTTCACATGCTCGGTCAAGGGAAACCATTTTGTCAGATAGAAGTCACTCCAGAGGAAATCGGGACCGCGAAGGGCATTACGGCCGAGGTTTCCGAATTGGCAATTCCGTGGGCTGTCGCCGCCATAGCACTGCCCCGTGCTCGGATCGACCGCCGATACAAATGCGTCTGGATTAAGCCACTGAATCGTGCCCGGTTGGGTAGCGGGAAGGTTGCAGTGGCGACAATAGGGATCTACTCCCGCCACAAGACTGGCGAACTGCGGTCCGCTGCCCTGCACGATGCCGTTTCCGTTTGCTGAATAAGGCGTGCTCAGCACCGAGAACGGAACTCCGCTGTGCCAAAACGCCGTTCCAGAAATCTGCCAGCCGTTGAGCGCGTAGCCCAGCGCATGACTGCGCACTCTGACCGGCAACTGATAAACATACTGCGCGTTGAGGTTGTGACGGATGTCATAGTCGCAAGGACCATAGTCGCGGGCCAGGTTTCCCGGCAGAGGCGAGAGAATCCCTCCGGCGGAAAATGGAAGGAACCCTCCGTTCGAGACTGTATCCATGCAACGGCTCCAGGTGTAGTTGACCTGTCCTTGCAAGCCATGGCCGAGCCGCTTCATTGCGGTCAGTTGAAGACCGTTGTAGTGACTGTTGGCGCCGGTAGAGAACTGCGTCACGGCGCCGAATCTTGGATCAGTAGGCTGCATGTAAGGGAACGGTGCAAAACAGGCCTGGCACACGGTTTGGTAGCCGTTGACTTGGGTTGAGTACGGCTGGTTCACGGCCCGCGTGCCCACGTATTGCGCTTTCAGGCTGGCCGTCGTTCCGAATTGATGTTCCATTCCCAGGCTCCACTCCATGAAATACGGCGCGTGGAGTTTTCCGTCGGGAATGGCTGTGATCGCAACCGGCGGAAGAGAAGACTTGCCCTGCGGAAATCCCGAAGTAAAAGTCTGATTCGCGGCAACGATTGCGTCCACTGCGCTGTTCGTCACTCCAGGCGCGATGCCTGCGCAGCCGACTACCGGGTCGCAGCCCGCGGATCCCTTTTGTCCCACGGTGCCGAGCAGTCCTCCTTGGAACGTCTTATCGTATGGAGGATTGGCGCCGATCAGGTCGGCCACCGCGCCCGGCAAGATGTCGCTGAAAATTCCGAAACCGATGCGGAGCACCGATTTCGGCTCGAATTGCCACGCAATCGCCGTTCTTGGTTGCAGAATGGCCACCGGTGTGGACGAGAACAGATGGCCGAGATGAGTTTGAATCGCGGTGTTCAGCGGTAGATTGACATCGGAACCGAAGGAGCCTTTAAGACGCGCGACTTGATCGTGCGGGTTCAATGGATTGGAATTGAAGGTGTCGCGCAGGCCGAACGTCCAGGTCAGGGTGCGGGTCACTTTCCAGGTGTCTTGCGCGTACAGATCGAGATTGAGAAAGTTGAAGGGCTCATTTGAGTTCGACGGGAAAGTCGTCGAGGCGGTGTTCGCTACTCCATAGATAAATTGCTGCAAGTTCGCATAGGTCACGGTGGGAACGGTGCCTTCTCCAAAGTCGTAGTCGTTCAGGCGGAAGATACGGGTATTGGTTCCGAACCGCAGCTCGTGAGCGCCACGGCTCCAGGCGAGATTGTCGTTGATGAAAAAGCGGGATGCGCGCCGGCCTTGAATCCAGGTGTTGTCAAGCCCTCCCAGGGGCGCGAAGGCATTCGCGCCGCTGCCCTGCAACGCGATCGGGAACACAGAAAGTGTCTTCTGAAGGTTGTTTGGCCCAAACAAGCTCTCGTACCAGGAGAAGGCCGGATTGAAGTAGTTCACCAAGCTCTGCGAGAAGACGTGCGTGTATCCCGCGGCGAGCGAGTAGAGAGGCTGCGGCGAAAACGCATTGAACACCGGGTTGATGGGATCCGTGTACGCGGCTTGCAGACCGGTGTCCGACTGGAGGCGAAACCAGGCCGTATCTTTCTCGTTGATGTTGTAGTCGATGCGGACCGTCTGTACCTGCTCATGGTCGTCGCTGGAATGCGAGACGCTCTGGCGGTTGGCACAACCGTTTCCATTCGGCGGATTGCCCGGTGCCGGAGTGCCGTCCGAATTGAAAGGACACCAGAGAACCTGGGTGGGTGTGCCGCTTGTATTTCCATAGAGCTTGAAAATCTGCTGATAAAACTCAACCTCCTGGGGCGCGGCGGGGTAGCAATTCCTATTTGGCCCGCTAGACACGCAGCCGGTTGTTTGACCTGAGTTAAGTTGCCCGAGGACGTATGTTTGGAACAGATCATTGTTACTGGGACTGGGAACCATCGTGGGCGTGACGATGGGCAGTGCGATCCGAACCCATTCGCTGTCAAAGAAGAAAAATAGTCTGTCGTGCGCAATCGGACCGCCCACACTACCCCCAAAATGATTCACGGTTGATCTGGGCTTGTGGTTCCCCGGCGTCGCATTGGTGAAGTAGTCCGCCGCATTCAGTAGCGAACCATTCCACAGTTCATAGAGATTCCCGTGAAACCGATTCGTGCCAGACTTGGTGACGTAGTCGACTTGGGATGCTCCATACCGTCCCTGATCGACGGAATACGAAAGGGTGTTGACGGTCACTTCTGCAATCGAATTCAATCCCAGGACGAGGTTGGTGGAAAGGCCGCTGTTTAGATTAGTGAGCGGATCGTTCGTTTCCAGCCCGTCAACGATGTAGCCGTTGGAGAGGGCGGGCAGTCCGTTGAACTCCACGTTGCCATAGCCGTTTGTGCCGCCGACGAAGTCGTTGCTGCTACCCGCCGTATTGATAAGGGCTCCAGGCGCGAATTGCAGAGGGTAGGTCAGGTCGCCGCCCGGATTCGGCAAGTCCTCCAGTGCCGGCGCATCCAGGGTCGTGGATGTGTTTGCATTTTCCGGATTGATCAGTGGAGCCTCGCTGCTGACCTCAACCGTCTCACTGGATCGGGCCACCTTTAGCGTGAAATCCACGGTTTGCTTCTGGCCCAGGCCCGACACGACGTTGTCATTTTGCCCAGGATCGAAGCCTCGCGCTACCACTGTGACCGAATAGATACCCGGCTTCAACTGCGGGAAGTTGAACCGGCCTGCATCATCGGTCTTTGCGCTACGCCTCAGTCCGGTCTCAGGATTGGCGATGGTCACGGTGGCGCCCGGTACGACGGCGTTGGTTGTGTCTCGAACTTGGCCAACAATGGCGCTCGTGGTTTCGCCTTGCGCCAGCGCCTCCACCGGAAGAAGACACGCCACCGTCAACATAAGAAACGCAAAGTGCGCTGCCCGCGCCATGAATACCCCACTCATTGCCCTACAGCGGCAATGTGTCCCTGGTTTGATCTATTAACCGGCGATTACTCTATTAAGTTAACCACAGTTAATACAAACGAGCAAGGACGGACGGGGAGACTGGGCAACCTCGGCGATTGTGTCCGAGTCATGGGCTAAACGGAAGCTATGCCTGCGGAGGTACTCTGAACGACGCGGGCCAGAAGTCGGCTTCTGGGAAGTTGGAAATTCCAGTCGGGCTTGCCTATTTCCGCGGGATGACGGATAGGCGGCCGAAGACGATTCTGCTTTAAGTTAGCGCTTATCGGGGTACCCCAACCAGCGCCAAATGGGTTGTTTCTTAGGTGAGGGCTGGAATGTGCGCGAGAAAACTCGGTCGTCCCTCTGGGACTTGAATCACTCCTCCACTTTCCCAGCGCTGAAGCGCTGGGCTATCTCTCGGACGCCCCTCCGGGGCTCGATTCTCGGCACAATAAAAAACCCTCTCGACCATCCGAGAGGGTTTGCGAACTGGTGGGAGAAATTTATGCCGCGCGCACGACGTTGCCTGCCTGGAAGCCCTTGGGGCCTTTGAGCAGATCGAACTCGACAGTCTCGCCTTCGTTCAGCGAGCGGTAACCGTTCTCCTGGATGGCGGAGAAATGCACGAACACATCCTCGCCCGTGGAGCGCTGGATGAATCCGTATCCTTTCGCCCCGTTGAACCACTTCACAGTACCCTTCTCTCTCACAAAGAAACTCCTTTCCCCTCATCGCTAAGAATTATTCTTCCGTCGCTTGCCGGTTTGCCCGATCAGGGCAGCCTCAAAACGGCGTAAGAATTTTCGGGCTGGCGTCGCCGCGCGCGGGCGATACCGCACCAACAGAAACGGCTCCCCTGCATCTCGTCGAACAGTTGCCCGCGACGAAATGCGGCGAAGCCGCGAAAACGAAGGCGCGATTTACGACTGCTGACACAGAAACGTCAATCCTGCTACGCACTCGCCAATCTGGCCCGAGTGACGAGCAGAAGATAATAGCAGGAAGATTCCAGTTGGCAAGGACGAAGTTGCGGAGAATAAACGGAGAACCAACATGACCCGGGCTCATTAAAGGGCGCGCGCAAGTCGAGTCTCGACGGAAAGCCGTAACTATTTGATAATATTTGAGAAACCATCTCTTCGATCAATGTCTTCGATCACTCCCACCGAGCTTTCGGACAAGAACGGCGCGGGCGAATTTCGTGCGGCCCCGGCCGATGGCATCGTGCGCTCGACCGCGCGCTATCTGCTCCGGACTGAGGTGCACACCTTCGCCTTCTCCGTCGCCGCCAACGCCATTCTGTCCTTCTTCCCGTTCCTGCTGTTGCTGCTGACGCTGATCCGCTACGTCTTTCATTCCCGGGTGATGTACAGCGTAGTCGAGAACCTGTTGCGCGACTACATTCCAACCGGGCAGGAATTCGTGATCCGAAACTTGAATGCGCTGGTCGGTGCGCATCACCGGGCGCAAGTGTTTTCGCTGGCCATGCTGCTGATTACTTCCAGCGGAATTTTTCTGCCGCTCGAAGTTGCGCTGAACCGCGTCTGGGGATTTCGCAACAACCGCTCTTACCTGGGAAATCAGTTGATGTCGCTCGGACTGGTGTTTGCCTGCGGATCGCTCGCCCTGCTCTCGGTAGGATTGACCGCGGTCGGAAGCCTGGCCATCTTGAAAAGTGTGCTGCACGGCTACGGCGCCTGGTATGTGCAACTGGTGGACTTTCTGATCATGAAGATCTGTTCGATCGGGGCCAGCATCGCCATCTTTTTCCTTGTCTACTGGCTGTTGCCAAACGGCAAGGTGCCGGCCCTGGGAGTCCTGCCGGCGGCGGTGCTCATGGGATTGCTCTCCGAGGCGCTCAAGTATGTATATGTCTTCGCCCTGCCCCGGCTGAATTTCGCCGAAGTGTATGGGCCGTTCGCCATCTCGGTCAGCCTGATGTTCTGGGCGTTCCTGTCGGGGATGCTGCTGCTGACGGGAGCCCATCTCTCGGCGCGAAAAATATTGCGGGGCTGAAGCAGCAATGGGAAGACTACGGGCCTTATATCGGAAGCGATAGCGGATGTCTACGAAACCTTTTCCCTCTTTGAACGTCAATCCAGTAAACTGAGAACTGTCGTGTTCACTGGTCTTCAGCCAACGAGTCTTCAACCCATGACTTCGGCATTCCGGCGCCATTGTGCGGTCGGAGTGTCCGTGGCCGCGCATCTGGCGGTGCTGGCCATGATTGTGTTCCATAATCCCAGGGTGATCGACCTGAGCCCCACCTGGCTTGCCTATGGAGACGGCACTCACACCTCCAAGCTGATCTACTTGCCGCCGGGTGCCAACGAAGACACGCCCGCAGACGCGGCTAAGTTGTTGTTCCCGCCCCCGGCCAGCAAGCCGCGCCCACGCCCACAGTCCCAGCTGCCAAAGCCTGCGCCAGAGCCTCAGCACGTAACGGCCGACGCGGACGCCGGCGACCGCAATTCTCACGCCGGGTCTCCGCTGGGCACCATGATTGACGGACCGATCACCGGCCATGAAGTCCACGTCGCGTATCCGATCGTGTTTCCTGATCCTCCCGTCGCGCGCGCCGAGCTCCCCCGAGACCTGCAGGGCGATGTCGTCATCGAGGTGACCATTGACTCTCAGGGCAACGTCGTCGAAATCAAAATTGTGCAGGCGATCGGCCACGGGATCGACGAAAAGATCGAGGCCACTCTTCGCCGGTGGCACTACCAGCCAGCCACGCTAGATGGAACGCCAGTCGCCTCCAGGCACGACGTGCACTTCCATTTTCCATCGTAAGAAGATCGGGTCATCGGAGCATCGGGCCATCGGGTCGTCTGAGTACAGCGGTTTTCAGCTGGCCCGATGACCGATCCTTTGTAATTGCTTGCGTTCTTGGTTACGGCGGGAAACAATTCCTTTGGCACGGCTATGCGACTTACCTATGGACTCGCGATTGCGCTTTGGCTGAGTCTCCCGGCTGCGGGGATGGCCTCGCAGCAACAGGAGCCGGCGGACTCCGCGAATTCTACCGGCAAAGTTCCGCCTGCGGCTGCGACCGAGAGTACGCCGGATGCGGGGTCGAAAGCTTCGGAGGGCGTGGCAACGAAGAAGACAAATGGTTCAACGAGCGCAAACACGAAACGCCGCAAGCGCGCGGCGCCGGCGCAGGATGGGAGCCCGCGGAAGATTGTGGTTCGCGAGGG
>JBEKFN010000044.1:0-3978 GCA_050013295.1 Terriglobales bacterium | reverse complement strand
GCGGAACGGTTGCTGGGCTCTGCCGACGACCAACTGAAACTGGTGGCGGGACGCACGCTCGACGCGCGACAGCAGGAGACGGTGGGTCAGATCCGAAACTATATGGGCGGCGCGCGTTCGGCTTTGCAGGAAGGCGATTTGCGAAGAGCGAATACGCTGGCGCAGAAGGCACACTTGCTGGCGGACGATTTGGTGAAGCATTGACACCCTGTGGTGAAACTCGCGCGCCCAAATCCAGCGCCTAAAGGCGCACTCATAAGGCAGGACCTGCGGCATGCCTGAAGGCATGCCCCGATACGAATCAGACTTGCGCCTACCTGACACCTGCCTTACTCAGAAGCGTGGGCCTTCCTTGCTCCAGCGGTAGAAGCGAATCGGATGTTTGGGAAACTCGTCCGCCTGGGCGGCATCGAAGTGTGCCGTTACGCCAGGCCAACTCTGGGCGAGCACTGCGGCCGTTGTGCCATCTACCCAGACCTCGTGCCCAGCGGCGAGATCGCGTTCCGCGTTTTGGGCGAAGATCGCCACGCCGTTCACGGGATCGATCTGTTTCCAGGACGTACGCGGATTGAAATAGCGGATGAACCAGTCGTCCACAATGAAGTCGCTGTAGTAGACCACGGTGCCCTCCGGCCACACGTGACCCATCCGGTGGGCAAACCGCAGCGCCTGGTTATAGTCCGGGCGTGAGTAGGGATAGATATAGAAAGCGAGATTCGCCAGCGCCATGGTCGCAACGAACAGCGCCAGCCGGTAACGGCGCGGGCCCTGATCTCCGGTCAAGACGTGAGCAATGATGACGATGATAGCGGGTAGACAAAACAACTTATAGAAAGTATTCGAGGGCAACCAGAAGAAGAGAAAGACCGCATATGCGGCTAACCACACGATCGCCATGCGCAGCGGTAGGGTTGGCGCAAGCCTGAGGTGCAGCCAGCGCAGTTCCTCCAGGTGGCGGAGGGTGCGAGTTAGCAACGCGGCCAATGCCATCGCAAGGAGGAAGAAGGTAACCAGCATGAATGGTCCGAAGAACTGAAGCAGGTGTCCGGTACCTCCGAAAAACAACCGCGGATAATTGATCAGCGTGATGGCCAGGTTCATGGAGAGCGTGAAGGTGAACGTCGAATCTGGGGAATGAAAGGTTAGCCAGCGCAGGAAAGTGTCCAGGCGGGCAGAGCGTTGCTGGAGCCAAAACCCGGCGTAATACACTGGCAGCGTGACTCCCGCCGCCAGCGCACAATATCGCAGCAGGCTTCGGCGGCCGCCCTTCGAATAGACGCCTAACGCAGCAGCAGGAAAAAAGAAGATCGCAAGCTGATGAATGAGGATGGCGCCGACGTGCAGGATTCCGACCAGCAGAGGCCGAGGCTTCGAACTCGTGCACAAGACGTGGAAGGCGGCCACGAGCAAAAGCACGCTCGGAATATAGGCGTCGGCGTCGGTGGCAAACCTCCAGAAAAGCGCGGAGAACGCAAATAGCAAGGTCAGCGTCGTGCTCAGATAAGCAGACTGTGTGAGGCGGAGAAGCGTGCGCTGCAGTATGCCGACGCATACCGCAGCCAAAGCCATGTTTATGGCCTGAAGCACGGCAATCGCCCGGACCTGCAATCCCAGGCTGCGCAGCGCGATCCACACAAAATACCCAACGCTGTCGTAAAGAAGATGATTGGGGCGTATAAGACTATGCCAAAACGACGGCGATCCAAATGCGCCCGCCTGTTCGATATCCTGAGCGAAGGAAACGCCATCCCAGTAGTAATTCTTGGTGGGTAAAACGGCATAAACGGCAAATACAACTACGGCTAGCCATCTCGAGATCACTTCCCACTGCGAAGGGCTGATCGAATCGACCCGGCGGTGAAGGCTTGGAGACATATCAAAAAGGTCTTGGGTCTTAGGTGTCAGGCGTCAGGAAAATCTCAAGGCATTGGGTTCTGTGCGTGCCCTGAGACTTGTGACCTTAGACTTGGGACCTGCTCTACTCACTGGTGAAGTAGTCAATGGACACGGGGTTCTCAAACAAGGAGTAATCGCGCGTTACGACCGTGATGCCGCTGTCGGTGACGAAGTAGCGTTCGCGGTCGGCTTCGGCATCGAAGCCTACAGTGGTGCCTTCGGGAATGTGCACGTCGCGGTCGATGATGGCTTTGCGGATGCGGCAACTGCGTCCCACGTTCACGTGCGAGAACAGAATGCTGTGCTCGATTTCGGAGTAGGAGTTGACGCGGACATCGGGAGAGAGCACGCAATTCTGGACGGAGCCGCCGGAAATGATGCAGCCGGAAGAAACCAGGGAATCGAGGGCGTGGCCCATGCGCTGGTTTTCGGCAAACACAAATTTTGCCGGCGGATACTGGCGCTGGTGCGTGCGGATAGGCCATTGCTCATCGTAAAGATTGAAGACGGGAGAGACTGAAACCAGGTCCATGTTGGCTTCGTAGTAGGCTTCGAGCGTGCCCACGTCGCGCCAGTAGAGGGCCTCTTTTTTGTTTTCGTCGACGAAATTGAAAGCGAAGACGCGGTAGTCATCCAGCATTTTGGGCAGAATATCCTTGCCGAAATCGTGACTGGAATCGGGATCCTCGGCGTCTTTGAGGAGCACGGGAATGAGCACGTCGGTGTTGAAGATATAGATGCCCATCGATGCTGAAATTTTGGTTGGATCGTAGGGCGAGCGCAGCGCGGTCTGTTGCGGTTTTTCCAGGAATCCGGTGATGCGATTGTCGTGATCGATATCGACCACGCCGAAATGGCGGGATTCGGCCGGGTCGGTGACCAGCGTGGCGAGGGTGGCGTCGGCGGCGGCGTCCTGGTGCTGCTTGAGCATGCGCCCATAATTCATCTTGTAGATGTGGTCGCCGGAGAGGATGATCACGTACTTGGGCTGCTCGCTGCCGATGGAATAGATGTTTTGATAGACGGCGTCGGCCGTTCCCATGTACCAGTTCTCGCTCACCCGCTTCATGGGGGGCAGGATTTCGATGAACTCGCCGATTTCACGGCCGAAAATATTCCAGCCTTCGCGGATCTGACGATTCAGCGAGAGCGCCTTGTATTGGGTGAGGATGAAGACGCGGCGCAGGCCGGAGTTGACGCAGTTGGAAAGCGTGATGTCGATGATGCGGTAGATGCCGCCGAAGATCACGGCGGGTTTGGCGCGATCGCGAGTGAGCGGATAGAGGCGCTCGCCGGCGCCTCCAGCGAGCAAGATTCCGAGCGTATCGTTCATTGACACACCTTAGGGATGCAGCGTGCAACGCGGACGCTGTCCTGGGTCAAGGCGAAATATTAGCATAGGGGGCGAGTTCGGATCGGTGTCCTAGGGCACAAGAATATTTGCTGGACTTTGTCGTCCCGGGCAAAGCGAGGGAGACGGCCGAGCTGCGCTCGGCCTGGACCCTTCGGCTTCGCTCAGGGCAGGCTCGCGAGGGCGCCCGTTCCCACACCAGTTACCTAGCAATGCACGATCTTGTCGCTCTTGATGCCGCGAGTGGCGTTACGCGAATCCACCACCAGTTGGGCCTCGTTGACGATCTTTTTGTAGTCGTAGTTGGAGTGGTCGGTGACGATGAGCACGCAGTCGTACTGGCCGAGATTGTCGAGCGAGGAACACTTCATTTGCAGGTCGTACTTGCGGCCGCGGCCGACGAAGGGGAAGTAGGGGTCGTTATAGCTGACTGCGGCTCCCTCTTTTTGCAGCAGCTCGATGATGGTGAGAGCGGGCGACTCGCGCAGGTCGTCAATATCTCTTTTGTAGGCGATGCCCAGCACCAGAACCTTGGATCCGTTGATGGCCTTTTTCTGGCGGTTGAGCGCGGAGATCGTGGACGCGATCACGTTGTAGGGCATGGCCACATTGATTTCGCCGGCCAGTTCGATGAAGCGGGTGCGGAAATCGAACTCCTTCGCCTTCCAGGAAAGATAGAACGGGTCGACCGGAATGCAGTGTCCGCCGAGACCCGGCCCGGGATAAAACGC
>JBEKFN010000043.1:0-16272 GCA_050013295.1 Terriglobales bacterium | reverse complement strand
TATGGCGCTCTGCCGTTTATCTACGGCACGGTCGTGTCTTCGCTGCTGGCGCTGGTCATCGCTGTGCCGCTGTCCATTGGAGTGGCCGTCTTCATTACCGAGATGTGTCCGATCGGGCTGCGCGGAATTCTTTCTTTCACCACCGAACTTTTGGCCGCCATCCCCAGTGTGGTCTACGGACTTTGGGCAATCTTTGTCATGGTGCCGATACTGCGCGAATATGTGCAGCCGTTTCTTGCCAGAACACTCGGCTGGACGGGTCTTTTCAGCGGACCGCCGTACGGCATCGGCATGCTGGCCGCGGGCGTGATTCTGGCGATCATGATCATTCCCATCATCTCGTCGATCACCCGCGAAGTGCTCACCGTCGTTCCGCAGCATCAGCGGGAAGCGGTGTTGGCGCTGGGTGCAACGCGCTGGGAAATGATCCGCATGGGTGTGCTGCGCAATGCGCGGGCTGGAATCGTCGGCGCCATCATTTTGGGTCTGGGCCGCGCCCTCGGCGAAACCATGGCGGTCACCATGGTGATCGGCAACCGTCCGGAAATTGCCAAATCGTTGTTTGCTCCCGGATACACCATGGCCAGCGTACTCGCCAACGAATTCACCGAAGCGACCGGCGACCTGTATCTTTCAGCATTGATCGAGATTGGCTTGGCATTGTTCTTCGTCACCATTGTGGTCAACGCGCTGGCAAGGCTCATGGTGTGGAGCGTTACGCGAGGCCAACCGGCAAGAAGCATTGCCTGATAACAAACCCAATTCGACGGCGACATCCGTTCCGCCCATCAGCTTGCGGCGGCGTGTGATGGACCACGCCATGACCGGCGCCGCCGTGCTGACGGTCCTCCTCGTGCTTTTGCCGCTCTTCGCCATCTTCGCCTATCTGGTGTACAAGGGCGTCGGCTCGATCAATCTTGCCTTCCTGACCCAGACCCCAAAGCCGGTGGGCGAACCCGGCGGCGGCATGGCGAACGCCATCGTCGGTTCGGTGGTCATTCTTTCCATCGCCAGTCTGCTCGGCGTTCCGCTCGGAATCGGCGCCGGAATCTTTCTCTCCGAGTACGGCCGCAACCGCTATGGCGATATCGTGCGCTTTGTCTCCGATGTCTTGAACGGCGTGCCGTCGATCGTGATCGGCATCGTGGCCTACGGGCTCGTCGTGATGCGCCAGAAACACTTCTCGGCGCTGGCTGGCGGCGTGGCGCTGGCCATCATGATGATTCCGACGATCGCGCGAACCACGGAGCAGATGCTGCTGCTGGTGCCACAGGCTATCCGCGAAGCCGCTTACGGTCTGGGCGTTTCCCGCTGGCGCACCACGCTCTCGATTACGCTGCGCACGGCCACCTCCGGAGTCATCACCGGCGTCATGCTGGCCTTCGCCCGCGTTGCCGGAGAAACCGCGCCGCTTCTCTTCACCGCCTTTGGAAACCAGTTCTGGAATTGGAAGACGGACCAGCCAACCGCCGCCCTGTCGCTGCAAATCTTTACCTATGCCATCTCGCCCTACGACGAATGGCACAGGCAAGCATGGGCGGGAGCGCTGGTTTTGATTATCCTAATCGTAGGCGCGGTAGCCGCGGTTCGCATTGCCGTGAAGCACGGAACGCTAGCAGGAGCTTAACGAGTTATCGTGGAAGTGATTTTATGCATGGTGAGTGATTTTATGAATTGTCATCCTGAGCGGAACAAGCAGTCGTTCGTCGATGGTCGTTAGTCGTTTGCAAACACAGTTCGCTCACGACCAACGACTGACGACCAACGACTGGCGACCAACGACTATAGCAGTCGAAGGACCCCTACCGTCACCACGAGGCTAACCAGAGCGGGAGCTTAAGGATCTATGGGCGTAGGAATCACAGTCGAGCACCTGAATGCGTTTTATGGCAAGACGCAGGCCTTGTTCGACGTCAACATCACCGTGCTCGCCAACCACGCGACCGCGCTCATCGGCCCTTCGGGCTGCGGCAAATCCACGTTCATTCGCTGTCTCAACCGCATGCACGAAACCATTCCCGAGGCGCGGGTCGAGGGCCAGGTGCACATCGGCGATCTCAGTGTTTATAACGGAACCTCGGCCACCCAACTTCGCCGCCGCGTGGGCATGGTGTTTCAAAAGCCGAATCCGTTCCCGACCATGTCCATCTACGACAACGTTGCCGCCGGACTCAAACTGAACGGCTTTCGCAACCGCAAACAACTGGAGGAGGTAGTCCAAAAATCTTTGCACGCCTCCGCGCTGTGGGACGAAGTAAAAGATCATCTCCACAAGAAGTCCGGCGCCAGCCTCTCCGGCGGTCAGCAGCAGCGCCTCTGCATCGCCCGCGCTCTCGCCGTTCAACCGGAAGTTCTGCTCATGGATGAACCCTGCTCCGCCCTCGACCCGATCTCCACCGGCAAGATCGAAGAGCTGATTTTTCAATTAAAAGAGCAATACACGATCGTGATTGTGACGCATAATATGCAGCAGGCGGCCCGGGTGGCCGAGTTCACCGGATTTTTCTTGCTGGGTAAGATGATCGAGTTCGATAAAACGGAAAAGATATTCACCAATCCTTCCGACAAACGCACGGAAGACTACGTCACCGGCAGATTCGGATAGTAATTGAGGTCAGAAGTGAGAGGTCAGATTGCAGAGGTTAAAAGCCAATCGCACAAATGGTGGCGGCGGTCCTGGGATTTTCACCTCTGCAATCTGACCTCTAACCTCTGACCTTACGAGAAAGGTTCGGATGATGCGCACGCGCTTTCAGCAGCAGATGGAGGACCTCCGCGAGAAACTGCTCCGCATGGGCGGTCTCGCGGAACTGGCGGTGGATCGCGCCACCCAGGCGTACACCGAACGCGATCTCACCCGCTGCCGGCTGGTCCTCGAAAACGAGAGCCTGATCAACGCGGCCGAGCGCGAGATCGATGAACTCGCCTTCGACATCCTCGCCACGCAGCAGCCGGCAGCCACGGATCTGCGCTTCATTCTAGCGGTCACCAAGATCAACGCCGACCTCGAGCGCGTGGGCGATCAAGCCGTCAACATCGCCGAGCGCGTCATGGACATGATCGACTTGCCGGCCGTCGAGTTGCCGGTCGATATCGCTCGCATGGCTACTGCCGTCAGCGCCATGGTGCGGCGCGCCCTGGAGTCGTTCGTGGAAGGCAAAGCCGAACTAGCCCAGGCCGTCTTGGAAATGGATCACGTCGTCGACCGGATGCGCGACGAAGCTTTTATAATGCTCGTGCGGAAGATGAACGAAGAGCCGCAAGTAACTCAACAGGCGCTAGATGCACTCCTGGTTGCACGCAATCTAGAGCGCGTAGCGGACCACGCCACCAACATTTCCGAAGACGTAATTTTCTGGGTTCTCGGAGCCGACGTCCGTCATCATGCGCAAGCAGCCTCCGCCGCCCAACGCCCAGAAAGACGCGAACAATAGAAAAAAACAAAAAATAGATGATGGAGAGACGGGCGCGCCTCGCCCGTCCAAGCTTGCGTAGGGACGGCCGCCCTCGGCCGTCCACGCCGAGCGTAGCTCGGCAGTTGCCGGTCGTGATATAGGGTCGCCGCGCGAACCGCGCAGCGGAGTGCGCCCGGCCTGCGATACACTGTTCCAGTCCATGAGCCAAAAAATCCGCGTCTTTGCCACCTGCGACATCGGAGAAGCCCTCAACCTTCTGCGCGACAAGGGATACGACCTCGAAGTCTATCCCAATCCCGAAGCTCCCCCGAAAAGCTTGATCGTAGAAAAGGTGAAGTCCGGCGTGGATGCCCTGATCACCACGCTGCGCGATCCGATCGACGCCGAGGTTTTCGCCGCCGGAGAAGGCACGCTAAAAGTGGTAGCACAATACGCCGTAGGCTTTGACAACATCAACCGCGCCGACGCCAATAAATACAAAATCCCATTCACGAATACCGCCGACGTCCTGACCGAAGCGACCGCCGAGTTTGCCTTTTTCCTGATGGGCGCGCTCGCCCGCAAACTCTGGCCCGCCGAACATCTCACCCGCGAAAATCGCTGGGGCTACTGGCACCCGTACTTGCCCTTTCTGGGCGACGAAGTCACCGGAAAAACTGTAGCCGTAATCGGCACCGGACGCATCGGCCAGGCCTTCATCAAGAAGTGCGCGGGATTTGACATGAACATCCTGTGCTTCGATCCCGCGTATGAAAACCACGAATACGTTAAGGCCATCCAGGAAGTGAAAGATTTGCGCTTCCAGCGTGGCATCAGCCGCGAGCGAGCCACCATTCGTTACACCACGTTGCACGAAGCGTTGCGCACCGCCGATTTCATCAGCCTCCACGTTCCCCTGCTGCGCGAGGGCGAAAGCGCCACGCCCACCTATCACCTGATCAACGAAACCACGCTGCGCATGATGAAACCCACTGCCCTGGTCGTTAACACGTCGCGTGGTCCGGTAGTGGACGAAGTAGCCCTGGCGCGGGCTTTGCGCGAGAACTGGATCGCCGGCGCAGCTCTCGATGTGTACGCGACCGAGCCTCTGCCCGCTGATTCTCTGCTGCGCGATCCAGCCATCGCCGACCGCTGCCGCCTCCTGCCCCACTTCGCCAGCGCCGGGCGCATCACGCGCTTATCATCCGATCCCAACAAAGGCATGGCCGGCCGCTGCGTGCAAGGATTGATTGACGTGCTGGCAGGGAACTACGGCGGCGACATCACCAAGATGCCGTACGTGGTAAACAAAGAAGCGTTTAAGAAGTAAATGTGTTGTAGCGGACGTGGATTGACACGGGCTATTTCCTGCCTCGGAGAATGGCCGCGATTACGCGAGGGCTGCGGCGACCATGGAGCACAGCAAGTATCAGGAGGGGTTTTTCATCCGGTGCGTAGGCAATGAGGTAGTTGCGCACCGTCCGAAAACGTAGCGGTCGTGAAGTGAGATCCGTCCGTTGGTGGCCCTGGCGTGGAAAGGGGATGAGCCCGCGAATCGCGTCCAGAATGTCTTCGCGGACGCGCCCGGCTGCATGAGGGTTGTCCTCAGCGATGAACTCCCAGATGCTGGTGATATCCGACGCTGCGCCAGGGTGCAGCTCAAAACCCTGGTCCACGGTCATTTCAAATTTCGCTTGGCGAGCAGTTCGTTCTCACGCTGTCGCAGGTCGTCAAAGAAAGCTTCGCCGTCGATAGGCTTAACTCGGCCGCTCTTGATCTCATCGTACCGGCCATCGAGCATTTCGCGGACTTCGGCCACTTCTGTCAGATATCCAGCCAGAGCATCTTCGACCAGATCGTCGGCGGCGCAACCGCTCTTGGAGGCCAGCTCGGCGAGGCGCGATTCCGTTTCCGGCTTAAAGTGCACTTCCATGACTGCAAGTGTAGAGAGGCAGATTAGCTCTGTCAAAACAATTGCGGGGATTGGAAATCCAGGGAGAGAAATGCCAACTTGATTCGCACCGGCTCATTCTCCCGGAACTTGTCGCCGCCCGATCCCACCTGCTACTCTCGCCATTCAGTAAGCCATGTTCTCCCACCGCACAAGCTGGCGGCGCAGCCCCAACGCTCTAACGCGCGCCATCGAAGAAGCGCGCGCGTCGGGACAGCAACTTCTAGACCTCACGATCTCGAACCCGACCGAGGCCGGCGTCCGCCCCGATCCTGAGATCGTGCTCGCCGCACTGGCGAATCCGGAAGCGATGCATTACGACCCTCAACCCCGCGGACTGCTCGAAGCGCGCCAAGCCGTGTGCCGCTACTACCGCGAGTCGCACGAGGTTTTCGATCTCCATCCCGAGCGCCTGGTTCTGACCACCAGCACCAGCGAAGCCTACTCCCACGTCTTCCGTCTGCTCGCGAATCCCGGCGAAGAGATCCTAGTACCCAAACCAAGCTACCCGTTGTTCGAGTTTCTCGCCGATCTCGCCGACGTCAAGCTCGTTCCATATCCGCTGCTCTACGATCACGGATGGCAAATCGATTTCGATTCGCTCTACAAGGCAGCCACCGCGAGGTCGCGAGCCGTGATTCTCGTCCATCCCAACAACCCAACCGGCTCCTACGTCTCTGCTTCAGAGACCTCGGCGCTCAACGCCTTCTGCCGCGACTACGGTCTGGCTCTGATCGTGGATGAAGTTTTTCTCGATTATGGCCACGACGGCGCAATGCGCGGCAGTTTCGTGACCCACGCCGACGCACTCACCTTCACGCTCAGCGGAGTTTCCAAGATTTCCGCTCTCCCGCAGATGAAGCTTGCATGGGTAGCCACCAGCGGCCCGGAAAAAATGGTCGCGGAAGCAGGCGCGCGCCTCGAAATCATCGCCGACACCTATCTCTCCATGAACGCTCCCGTCCAGCTTGCCGCCCCTGTGCTGCTCGATCAGCGCAAACAGATCCAGCCCATTCTTCTCGACCGCGTGCGCGTGAATCTCGCGGAACTCGATGCCCAACTCGCCCGCCGTCCCTCGTGCGCGAGATTGCAAGTCGAAGGCGGATGGTACGTGGTTGTGCGCGTCCCAGTCCTTGAGAGTGACGAAGATCTCGCCATCGATCTCTTGCGCAAGATGGGTGTCATCGTCCACCCGGGCCACTTCTACGATTTTCCAAACGAAGGCCATCTCGTGCTGAGCCTAATCACCGAATCGGCCAATTTTCGCGAAGGTGTTGCGCGCCTGCTCCAGGTGGTGGAGTAACGGGCGCCTCGCGAGCCTGCCCTGTCTTGCCGAAGCCCCGAGCGAACCGGGGCCCCCAGCGCGCCCGCTTTTGGCGCGATGGGGTGGGGGAAGCCGAGGGGGAAGTCGAAGGGTTCCGCCGGGCGGGGACGTCAACCAACCTCGATCCTCGATTAAAATCAATGCTTTCCCCTGTGTTCCCCGGAGCCTGCCCTGAGCGAAGCCGAAGGGCTCCCTGTGGTGAAGAATTGCCCCCTTCCCAGCGGGTGTACAATTCTCTTGTAAGGACCGCCGCTTCACGGGGATCTACCCCAGCGTTCGAGGCTCGAAGATGAACGTTCACGTCAGTTACAAGGTCCACAAAACTCCCGACATCGAAAAAGAAATCAGCCACCAGATCGAGAAGATCCAGAAGCGCCTACAGGTCTTCCGGCCCGATTTGCTCGATCTGAAAGCGGTTATTGAGGAGAATTCAGCGCGCGAGGGAATGATCGTCTCGTTGAATCTGCACTTGCCATCGGGACAACTGAGCGCTCAGGCGAAAGCTCCCAGCCCAACCGCGGCCATCAAAGCTGCCTTTGACGAACTCATCCAGCAGATCGGCCGGCATAAGGATCTGCTCCGCTCCAGCCATAAATGGCGTCGCTGGCGCGGAGGCCCACAGGAATCTCCCGAACCCGGCGTTCCCTTCGAGCAGACGCTGGCAGCGGTTTTGCCGCCCACCATTTCCGCCGACGACATCGGCTCCTATGTGAATGCGAATCTCTCCCGGCTCGAACGCTTCGTGGACCGCGAACTCTATTTCCGCCGCGCCGACGAGGAAATTCTTGAGGACGGCCTCTCCACCCCCGAGGTCGTGAACGAAGTCATCGCCCGAGCCCTCGGCGACCACGACCGTCCGGAAAAATTGTCGCTCGAACCCTGGCTTTACCGCCTCGCCCTGCAAGCCATGAACGAGATGACGGCGCGCCTCCACGAACTGGAGTCTCCCGTCCATCTCGAAGACAGCCGCCGCCGGCAAAATGTTGAAGCCTCCGACGAGCCCGGTCTCCAGTTCCATCAGCCCGACGAGGGTTGGACGCGCGAAAGCGCCATCCCCGATCGCCGCGTGTCCACTCCTGAACAGGCCGCCTACTCCGACGAAATGATCGCCTTGGTGCAAGCCGCACTCCGCGGCGCCGACCGCACTGACCGCGAAACTTTCCTGCTCTACGGCATCGAGGGCTTTTCCCTTGTCGAAATTGCCGCCATCACCGGTTTGCATCCGGAGGCCGTGCGCGAGTCCGTTCAGCGGGCCCGCGACTGCGTTCGCAACGCGCCTTCCATTGCTAGTCAATTCCACCAGGCACTCTTAGTCAAAACTCGAATCTAAACATGCAAGGAGCGTCGCGATGATGACCCGAGACGAAATCCGTGAGTTGGCGACTTTTCAGGCGGACGAAACCAAAGGGGCGTGCGCCCTGAGTTTTTACTTTCAACCCGATCCTCCGCAGGATCGTTCCCATCGCCGCGAAGCGATCGTCGCCAAAGATGTCGTGAAACAGGCCCTGAAAAGTGCTGCCGCGACCGGTAAGGACGGATCGCTTCATGCCGACCTAGATCGCGTGCTCGATCTGGCCACCAACCTGCGCGGCCATGCCCGGGGAAGGGCAGTCTTCGCCTGCTCCGCCCAAAATTTCTGGAAGGAGTATGAACTACCCCCGCATCTCGTATCTACCCAGATTTATCTCCAGCCGCGCTTCCAGTTGAAACCCCTGGCCGCTTTGCTGGGAGCCCAGCCCGCTCTCTCGGTTGCCATGGTCGACCGCCAGCGCGCCCGTTTCTTCGATCTTCGCCTCGACGACCTGCGCGAGCGCGGAGCCATTGTCCACATGCTCTCGCGCAACGCCTCAAGCCAAGGCTACAACGGCTACGAAGGCGGCCATGCCGAACGCCGCGTCTCCGAGGAAGCGCTGCAGCACTTCAAGGCCGTTTCCGAACGGCTGCGGACCGACTTCGAGAAGGGTATCTGGGAGCGGCTCATCGTCGGTTGCCAGGATGCCAACTGGTCCGAGTTCGAGTCCCACCTCCACCCTTACGTCAAACAGCGCCTGATTGGCCGATTCTCAGCCGACGTAGCCAGCGTCTCCAATGAGGAGATTCGCGATCACGCCGCTACCGTCCTCAATCGATGGATCGCGGATCGGGGCTCCAAGAAAGCCAGCGAAGCGGTGGACTTCGCCAAGTCCAACGGCCGCGGTGTCACCGGCCTCCGCCGCGTCCTGAAAGCACTGGAAACCGGGGAAGTACAGACCCTCTTCCTCACCGAAAACTATTCTGCTCGAGCGGTCGAGTGCCCGTACTGCGGTCACATCGACGCCCACTTGGTCCCCTCGTGCGTCGCCTGCGGAAAGCCCACGCGCGAACTCACCGACGTCTGCGATGCCATCATTCCGATCGCCATCCGCCGCGACATAGAATTGTTCTATCTCAAGGAGCACACCGATCTGGACAGCGCCGGCAATATCGCAGCCCTCCTGCGCTTCCGCTCCGACCAGACAACAGGACAGATCGCGACGGCGTCGTAACGGCAGGAGTTTACAGGAATTAAAGCGGTTTCATGATTGCTGTAGACCGGCTTTGAAAGGGCGCGGCTTCAGCCGCGCCGTTCAGGGCCTCTAAGAATGTTCATGCCCCATCGCTTCCGCACATGTACGTACACGTTTGCCATGTTCCACGTGGAACACTGTACGTACAATTATGGGCGGGTCGCCGCCCCCGTTCGACTCGCGGTTGGGGCGTACCGCGGTTGGGGCGTACCTTAGATGAGCGCCAGACCGGTCTAGCGAAGTGGCGAATTGTCGCGCCCTGAGCGAAAATCAGATCATGATCCACAAGATCCTGCCCGTAGGCCCGCTGCAATGTAACTGCTCCGTCATCGGCGATGAGACCACGCACCAAGCCATGGTCATCGACCCTGGCGATGACATTGAAGACGTTCTCGCCATCGTCCGCCAGCACAAGCTGCAAGTAAAGCAGATCGTTATCACTCACGCCCACATCGATCACGTAGGCGGAGCCATGAAGTTGCGCGCACTGACGGGGGCGCCCATCCTGCTCAACCAGAATGACTACGCGTTGCTGAAAATGCTCGACGTACAGGCGTCCTGGCTCGGCATGGCCCCGCCGGGCGCGGTTGCCATCGAAGCGAGCATCGCAGATGGCGAATCGTTGCGGACGGGTAACCTCACAGCGAACGTTCTCCACACTCCCGGCCACACCGAGGGCAGCGTCTGCCTCTATTTTCCCGCGCAAAAATTACTGATCGCCGGCGACACCCTCTTCGCCCGCAGCATCGGACGCACCGATCTCCCTGGAGGATCCTTCGAGAAAATCATGCGCTCCCTGCACGACCGCGTCCTGACGCTGCCCGATGATACCGTCGTCATTCCAGGCCACGGCCCCCGAACCACCATAGGCGAAGAAAGGGAAGAGAATCCCTTCCTGGTAGGGTGACCGCACGGCGAGTCATACGAGGGAGCGACGGGCGTCTCGCGGAGCTTGCCCTGTTTTGCCGAAGCCCCGAGCGAACCGGGGCCCCCAGCGCGCCCGTTTTTGGCGCGATGGGGTGGGGAAGCCGAGGGGGAAGTCGAAAGGCCCAGCCGGGCGGGGACGCCCGGTTTTCCACTAACAAATTATTTCTGTGTCGGCGCTTGGTTTTGCGGAACGGTCGGCGGCGCGGACGGCGCGACCGGAGTCGCTGGCTGAGACTTCGTCTGTGTCGCCTTCACTCCCGAAAGTACGGACGACGGCCCCGTTCGCCGCGCTGCAAAAATCGACAGCGTGATCGACGTGAGCATGAAGATGATTGCGGACCAGGTCGTCGCCCGGGAAAGAACCGAAGCCGCGCCCCGCGGCCCAAACGCTGTCTGGCTGCCCTGACCGCCGAAAGCCGCGGCCAAGTCGCCGCTCTTTCCGCTCTGCAGCAACACGACCGCAATCAAAAAGAAACAAACGATAACATGAACCAAGGTAATCAAAATCGTCATTGAAAACAAACTCCCCATTGAAGATGATGAAATATCTTCCCTGCCCAACAAGAGTTTGACATCCGCCCTTCCCATCGGTCAAGGCCCTGTACTCGTCCAGTAGAGTTCCCGCCAGGAATTGCCCGCAAGTTTATGGGTTGGCTCCGTTTCTTTGGAACGAATCTACGAACGCCTCGAGATTGGTTTTCTCAATCACCCGCTCGTAGTCGTCGCCGAGAAATTTCTTCAGGCGATCGGTGTTCATGATGTACTGGCCGGTCATGTAAGGGACGGCGTCCGGCGGAATCGTCGAAATGTTCCAGTCCCACAAGAACTGCAGAATGCGGCGCATGGCCCACTGTCCGGGGACGCGCAGCAATTTGGCGTGCGCTATCTCGAAACACTGCGCGAAGGTCAAAGGATCGCCGCGCCCGGCCACGTTCAGGATCGTCAGCCGTTGCGCTTCCGGTTCCCGCGTCAGGATCCACGCGATCAGCCGGGCCATGTCGTCGACGTGGAGAAACTGGATTTTGTTATCCAGATACTTCTGGCCGAAGGGCAGCATGGCGGGCAGGCGTTGCCCCGACTGGCGCATGCGGGCGGCGCGCGGCCCCTTCCCGTTGGGCGTTCCGCGGAACGCCCCCATCAGGTAATTTTCGACGGTGGCTCCGGCAAAAATGTGGGGACGCAGGATGAACACTCCGCACCCGCGCAGCGAAGGCGCGCGCTGCTGCACCACCAGATCGCTTTCTTTCTTGTGGACCGCGTAGGGTAGCGTGTGCGCGTTGAGCGGCGAGTCTTCCGTGACGGGTGCGGGCAAATCGGGGCCATACGCCGATACGCTGCTGGGAAAAATGAACTGCCGAATGGTGGTTTCGGGATTGCGGTTGGCTTCTGCAATGGCTTCCATCACCCGCGCTGTGCCGGCCACGTTGATCCGCCACATCCGGTCGACGTCCAGAACCCCGGAGCGGTGGGGATCGATCACAAACGCCAAGTGCACAACGGACACAGGCTGCAACTCGCGCAGCAGCAGCAGCAACTCGCGGGTGGATTCTTCTCTTCCCAGGTCGAGCGCTACAAAGCGCTCAACCGGCGAATGCGTGGGAGGCGTGACGTCGATGCCCACCACCTTGAAATCCGAGAGCTGCGGCAACAGCCGGTGGCCCAGATTCCCCGAAACGCCGGTAACCACAATGGTTGGTTTTGCCTTATCCATTTAGTCGCGGTCGGGTCGCTCTTGGGGAGGCGGCATTGGTCCCCGATGTGGCGGCATGGCTGGATTTTGGGTGGGGCCGAAGTACGCATCGTTCAGGTCGATATTGCCCTGAAAACTTTGCATGCTATCGCGATAGCGTTGGCTGGAAATAACCTTGAGGATGTCCGATTTCACGGCCTCCACAGATAAGGTCTCTTTGCCGACCATCTTGTAGATGTAGTAACCGCTATTGGGATCTGAGATCAATTCCGACACTTCGCCCGGCTTCAGTTCCATGACCGCTTGATGGTTCGCAGGCAGCGCGGTGCGCCGCAATTTCTCCATCTTTGTGTTAGGAGCACTTCCCGGGAGTCCAGCGGCGGCATAGGCCTCTTCTTCCAGTTTGTCGGGGTCTTCGCCCTTGGCGGCGCGGTCACGGAAATCGGCGGCGACTTTTTTCATCGCTTCTGCAGCAGCTTTCTTTTGCTCCTCGGTTGGAGCCTGCTGTGCATTGGCTGTCGCAGCGCTCTTAGCACCGGCCTCAGTATCGGCCTTTGGCTTTGCGGCTGAAGGTGCGATTTGCTTGGCGCGGGGAATGTAAATCCGCGCAAAAGTGGCTTGCTCGTAGGACGCTTCGTTCTTCTTGTAATAGTCTTCGATATCGGCGTCGGTAACCTTATTGGAATCTTCCTGCAGCGCGCGGCCGAGCTCCTGGGAAAGAATTTGCATGCGCGCAAAGTACATCTTTTCTTCGAACGTGGGCCCTTTGTCGAGGCCGCGCTTTTCCGCTGCGGCGGACATCTTCAGGACCTGCGAATACCGGGTTGCGAGTTGGCGACGAAGGTTCGAAGGCATTCCCGGCTGCAGCGCTTCGACGAGCTTTTCAAATTGCGCGCGGGTGATCGCGGTTTTGCAGGCGTCGCCCTTTTGGCTGGCATCGGCGCAGAAACCCTTCAGTGTAATCACCGTATCGTCGGGCCCAACGTTTACTTCGGGGGCCTTATCGGGCGCGGCGGAGGTGCTTTGCTCCGCCTTCGCTCCGGCGGCGGGAGGTGTAGCCGGTTGCGCCGCTTGTCCGTAAGCCAAGCCGGCAAGCAGTACACACACGAGGCACTGGGAACGCATGAATCAATATCCTCCAGGGAGAAATTACGATGAATGTCATCGTAGCATGTCCCGCTGGAGACCGGGCAAGGGGTCGAGGGGTTGGCGGCGGGCGAATCCAAAGCGATAATGATTTTCATGGCATTCAGTTCTCAGTCGATGCGCCGGGAAAAGCGAGCCGTTGCCGGAAACTCAGTGCTGGCGGCTCTTGTAATCACCAGCCTGAAAATTGTTGTCGGGATAGCCACCGGCTCGCTTGGGATTTTATCGGAGGCCGCACATTCTGGGTTGGATCTGATCGCAGCCCTGGTGACATTCTTTTCGGTGCGGGTTTCCGACAAGCCGGCGGATGCCGATCACCAGTACGGCCACGGCAAGTTCGAGAATTTTTCCGCCTTCATCGAAACCGGTCTGCTGCTGGTGGCCTGCGTCTGGATCGTCTATGAATCGATGAGGCGGCTGTTCTTTCACAGCGTGGAAATTGAGCCGACCGTGGCTGCCTTCCTGGTCATGCTCCTTTCGATCGCGGTCGACGCCTGGCGCTCCCGCGCCCTTGGGCGCATTGCGACGAAGTACGACAGTCAGGCGCTGGAAGCCGATGCGCTGCATTTTTCCACCGACATCTGGTCGAGCGCAGTCGTGATCGTCGGCCTCGCGCTGGTTTGGTTGGGGCGCAGCTATCGGGTGGGATGGCTGCGCCAGGCCGATCCGATTTCCGCGCTGTTCGTGGCGGGCGTGGTGATTACCGTGAGCTGGCGGTTGGCGCGGAAAACTGTGGATGCGCTGCTTGATGCGGCGCCGGCAGGCGTGCGCACCCAGATCCTCGATCGCATCAGGACCGTCGATGGCGTGCTGGAGGTGGAGCGGGTCCGTTTCCGGAAAGCTGGGAACCGCTACTTCGCCGACGTTTCGGTGGGGCTGGAACGCAATTTCACCTTCCAGCGCTCAGAGCAAGTGTCCGATGCGGTGAAGTCGCGGGTGCGCGAGATTTTGCCTGGCGCTGACGTGATGATGCACACGGTTCCGCGGGCCCGGCGCACGGAAAATATTTTTGACCGCATCCGCGCCGTGGCTACTCGATACAACTTCAATGTGCACGACATCAGCGTGCAGGACCTGAACGGGCAGTTGCACGTGGAGCAGCATCTGGAACTCGACGAGCAACTCAGCATGAAGCAGGCGCACGATGAAGTTACCCGGCTGGAAACGGAGATCCGCAGCGAGGTCCCGGAAATTGCGACCATCCTTACGCATATTGAAAGTGAGCCGGCGACGATTGAAAGGGGACAGGAGATTGTTCGCGAGCCGGAATTGGAACGGCGGCTCAAGAATATTGTGAAGGAGTTTCCTGAGGTGATGGACGTTCACGAATTCCAGTTCAAGAAGGTCCGCGCGCGGCTGTATGTTTCCTGCCACTGCACGCTGCCCGACGATATGCCGCTTTCGCGAGTGCACGACGTTCAAACCTCACTCGAGATTCGCTTCAAGCACGACGCGCCGGAACTGTTCCGCGTGCTGATTCATCCCGAGCCGATGACAGATAACCGGCGCTAGGAACCGACCGCTGTTCGCTATTCGCTGTTCGTCGATCGCCATACTCGGCAGCGCGAACAGCGAACGACGAATAGCGATCAGCGGGACAACGAAAGGCCACGATGATTGAAGCTTCCGTCAACTGGACAGACAAAGAAAGATTCGTCGGCTCGGCATCTTCACGACACTCGATCGTGATGGACACCGCCGCCGAAAAAACCGCCAACACTCCGATGGAGTTAGTCTTGCTCGCTCTGTGCGGCTGCACGGCATCGGACGTAGTGGGAATTCTCCGCAAGAAACGCGAGCCGTTCACCGGGCTCGAAGTGCGGGCAGAAGCCGAAAGAGCGGACGGCTACCCCGCCGTCTATACCTCGATTCACTTGACCTATCTGGTTCGCGGGCAGGTGTCGAAGAAAGCTGTGGAAGACGCGGTGCGGCTCTCGAAAGAGAAGTATTGCTCGGTCTCCGCGATGCTGGAGAAGACGGCGAAGATCACCTACACCATCGAGCACGTTCGGTGAAGGCCGATCTTCATCAGGCTGATCTTCATCAGGTTGGTCCTCATCCGCTGCGCGGTTACTTCTATATCGGGAGCGCGGCCCTGCTGTGGGGAATTTCGGCGACACTCGGTCGCGCGGCATTCACTGGGCACCTGCTGCCGGGCGGGCTGTCGCTTGGTACTTCACTAAGAAAGATCGATCCGCTGATCCTGTCGCAGAGCCGAGCAACGTTGTCGCTGGCGGTGCTTCTCCCGGTGCTGCTGACACGTAGAGGAGCGTTCGCGCTGCGCGTTCCCGGTCGCGACCTGGTGCGGTTTTTCTTGCTTGGAATTCTCGGAGTCGCGGCGTCGAACTATCTCTACTATCTCGCAATTCAACGGACGAACGTGGCGACGGCCATCATCCTGCAATACACGGCGCCGGTCTGGGTGCTGCTCTATACCGTGGCGCGCGGGGCGCAGCGGCCGTCGTTGCGGAGAAGTGCGGCCGTGGGACTCGCCGTGGTGGGTTGTGCGCTAGCCGTCGGCTTTGTAGGATCGAGCGGTTTCCGCATGGACGCGGTCGGCGTCACGGCCGCGCTGCTGGCGGCATTTTCCTTTGCGTTTTATAACGTCGGCGGACACAGCGTCCTGGCGCGCTACGACCGCTGGAAAGTACTGCTGTGGGTGTTGGTGGCTGCGTCAACATTTTGGATCTTCGTCAATCCTCCGTGGAAGATTGTTGCCGTTCACTATGGCCGGCAGCAGTGGGGATTCATGCTGGCGTTTTCGCTGGTCTCTGTGCTCGGGCCATTTTCCTGCTATTTCGCCGGCTTGCAGCACCTGGAGCCGACCCGCGCCATAGTGGCCAGTTGCCTGGAGCCAGTGTTCAGCATCTTGATCGCGGCGCTTGTACTCGGGGAGTTGCTGCGGCCGATGCAGACCGTCGGAATCGTTCTGGTGCTGGTAGCGATTGTGCTGATCCAGTTGCCGGAACGGGCTAGGGGCGAGGAGTTGGTGGTCGAGCCGATCGAGTGAGTCAGTGGCCAGCCGGGAAGAATCAGCAAAAGCTATCGCAAGAGCCGGAAGTAGCGCTCGGCCTTCGCCACGTCCCGCCCGATCTGCTCTTTCAGCGCTTCGACGGAAGGGAACTTGATCTCGTCGCGCAAGCGATCGAGGAAGTGGGGTTCGACTTCGGTTTCCGCGGAAAGTTCAAGGGGATGGAAATTCAGCAGGTGAGTTTCAATCGCAAAAGACTCGGCGCCGAACGTAGGGCGGTTGCCAACGTTCGTGACCGAATCGAAACACTCTTGCCCGATTC
>JBEKFN010000042.1:0-16535 GCA_050013295.1 Terriglobales bacterium | reverse complement strand
GAGCCTTCCCCGGTACAGATCAGGATGCGGTCACCTTCACGGCCCACCCAAACGGGTGCGCTCTGCGGTGAGCCGTCGGGCATGAGAGTAGCGAGATGGGCGAAGTTCGGGCCATCGAGCAATGCTCTGATTTCGTCGGAAAGCGGAATCACCATAAAAATCATCCTCGTGCGGAATTGATGAACAAATCTATCACTTCAATTCGGCAGGGCGGTAGGGGTTAGTGCACGACTGCCGCTTCAGTTACGAGCGTTGACACGATGCGTGACGAGGTATAGGCTGCAATGAAATAGCACAAGAGTGGGAACCGGAGAGCCGAGCCTCTGGCGATCAGCGTAACCTACCAAAAATCTGGCCACATTCCGGTACGCAAAACAGTCGTAACCGAGGCGCTTCGATGCGCACAGAACCAGTGGGGTGCCGTTATGGTGGCTAAGTGTAGCAATCCCTCGTGTTCCGCCTCGTTTCGCTCTCTCAAAGAGGGCAGACTCTTTCGTCTCGAAAATGACCCGACTCTCAGGTCGTGCAACGTCTCGACGCCGGAGTATTTCTGGCTTTGCCATCGCTGCGCGTCCACGATGACCCTGCGTCTGAAGGAAGACGGAACAGTGGTAACGGTTCTACTCGCATCGGCGATTCGTGGTGTCCCCGATGGTGTCGCTCTTACCTTGACAGATCGAAAGAAAGGGTTATTGCTCCGTACCGTTAGTTCTACTTTGCCAGCGCACCTCGATGGTCCTGTAAGAACGGGGTTGAAGGACGGATACCATGCCGCATGAATGGGAGAAACTCGATGATGAAGTTGCGGCAGGAGCGATTTGCGCCATGCCCGACTGGAGGATTTCATGGAATACTTTCGCCTGGACCATCCACCGGATCGACTGATTCTTTGTAATCGCTCGAACTGCGAACACATCGCCGACTATCTAGAAGTCAACGAACATGGACGTGAGGACTTCGCCTGCGCGGCCCACACCCGCAGTGAAAGGCATGTCTCAGTTCTGCCGAAGGGCGTACCGGTGCCGATCCGCACCGGAGCCGACCTGCTGACTAGCCCTGCTCTGCATCGTTATGGCTAGTCTCTAACATTCACCGCGAACCTGTACTCTGCCGAGATCATGGCTGCAACAAGCGGTACTTGGTGCTGCCATGAAGCAAAAGATGGACTGACATGACCGTTACGTCGAAGGCGACTATGGACAAAGGAAAGCAGCCGTTCTTGTGCTTCGGAATGCGGCACTAACTCAGGTTTGTCCCTACTGCCACCAAGGTGTGATCGAACGGAAGGGTGTCATTCGGGAGCAGTGCAAAATCTGCAAACGAAAGGTCGCAAAAGTCTAGGCGTGAAATCACAATCGGTCATCGCGAGCCAAACGTGGTGTTGCGTTCCAAGAACGCCTGAAACTAAAGGCGTCCGGCGTCTTAAATTATGTCCACACCTGTTCAAAATTGCACAGACACAGAATTGACACCATTGTAAATTTTCAGTTTACTAACCGGACATCGGTGGGGCGAGCACGGTGCGTTTCGGCACCTGAGCTAGAAGGAGCGTGCGGCCCACTGTCGTTCGTTTCCTTGGTGGCGTAAGTGGTTTCACAGTCCTCCCAAACATCCACTGCGCCACCGTAGCTTTTTGTGGCGTGGGGCTTTCTAATATCATGAGCAAAGTGGAGTACCGCCCCGCGAGCCACTGTCAAAAGTGCGTCTGGTGCGCCAATGATGCAACGCAGGAAGCTGTCCAGAGACAAGGTAACCTGACTGCCATCAGCCGTTGCTGCGACGATCCGAAATGCATGGGGCTATCAGCGGAGATGTGCAGGACCACGGTGAGAGCCGCGTGAGGCGTCAGAGCCATCACGGCTAAGAAACGAAAAGCGCCCGGACTCCGGTTAGAGTCGTGGCCGCTCCCGTTTACTGCGCACATTCCAGCCTATGTTAGGGTTTCCGCCGAGGGTACGTGGCACAGACTTAGGTAGTCCTGAACCGCAGCTAGGCAGCCTTAACTTTTAGCTTCGCTGCTTGTTCGAGTTGCTTTACAGCCGCCATCGTGCGTGCGGTGTAGTCTGCACGCTTTCCCGACATCGGGCGTCGGTGGCGTTTGGTGACAGAATCATGCTTTGACATTGGCTCCTCCTGTTGCTGCTTTGGTACCTCACAGGTCTCCATATGACACGCTTGTTGAAACCCACTCTAGTCTCGAAGCAGCTCTCAAAAATGGTCAATTCTGATCAGGTGCTCACTTGACCGCAGTTTGCAATCCCCGGGATAGCCAAGTCTCCCAGCATGTGGCAAGCTGGGCTCATGGCAAAGAGCAAACTGACCGCACGTGAGAAGTCCCGGCAGGAACGCGAACGGGTCAAATCCCTCGAAGACCGCTCCCGGCAGGTAATGAGGAAAGCGGCTCAACTCCAACAAAAGACCCCGCACGACGATATCCGCCAAGCCGCTGCGGGGATCGCGAAACAAGATGGCAAGGGGGAGTAGGACGGCGCTGACTGGAGATCGTCTGCCCGGACTTCCTCCCGATCACGCTGACCCTGATCTGGCGGTAGCGGGCGAGGCGGGCTTTCAGTTCACAGTTTAGATCGCTCGATGCCTAGCGACACGAGTCACTTTGGTCAACATACCGTGAGACTCAGCGTCAGTGTTGCAAAAGCGACGACCAGCCCCGAGGTTCTAAGCCAATGTATGCATCCCAGCGGTGTTCCTGTGCTTCCCAATCGGGCGGTAACGAAGCCAATGTCCACCGTATGATCCGGTTGTTGATAGGCACGGGAAATACTAGGGAGAAGACGACGGCGAACACCTGAATGGCAAAGGCGAATGCAGCAAAGCGCCATGCGGTCGTATTCAGGTGCTCGAATGGCAGCAGTATGAGAAGGTTCAGCAACGTAGAGCCTGCCATCCAGAATGGCATGACCCGACCAAACAATTTCGCGAACGCGGCACGCACGGGAATGTGTGTTTCCCGCGATTGCTGTTTCAGAGTCGGATGCGCAAATACCCCGACATTTAGCTCACTGCCACACTTCAGACCAAGCACGAGCACTGCAAGAAGGTGAAGCACCATAGGATTGATCTCCATCGAAAATGTCACTCCTCCACATCTGTTCCTACCCTTTTTGGATGAGCGAACACGAAGAGCGGTCGCTGAATCGAGCGATCACGCTCAGGCATCGAAAAAAGGAAATAAAACATTGGAGTTTTGATCATGAAGCACCTGAAGAAACTCGAAGACGGGATTTCCGCGTGGCCAAGTATCTCGGTTCACCCACATCGCTTCGGAGGGAAGGAGTTCCTCTTTGGGAGTGCGGAAGTGGGGCATATCCATACTGGCGGGATCGTGGACATACCCTTCCCGCGTGCAGTTCGCAATGCGCTCTTAGCTGCGGGTCTTGCTGAACAGCACCACTGGGTTCCCAATTCCGGTTGGGTAACTTTTTATGTGCGCAACGGGAATGACGAAGACCTGAGCCATGCCCTGTGGCTCATGCGCCTGTCATATCTCCGCTACGCGCTGAAGACGGCGAGTGATCCTCGTGGGATGCTTGAGCAGGAAAGCGAGGAACTGCACTTGAGCCCGCAGTTGAGGTCTCTGCTCGAAAGGTTTGTGCCCAAGACCGCCAATCACTCTGCGACGAAACTCTCGGCAGCATAAACCGAGTCTCAAGGCGTGTGCGGTCGCGGAAGGTCGCGCTACGCTGATTTCTTTGCCAGTAGGCAAAACCCGATCACTTTTCCGGGTTGCGACTGCGGCGTAAACCGACGCCACTTCTCTTCGGAAGTTCGTCGGTATGTAGAATTCAATTACTCGGGCCATAACGGCTTCCCCTTCATCTTGTAAAATCTCTGCGTCTTGGGTCAACTACGAGGATCGCAGAATTTCAATCATGAAAGTACGGTTAGGCTTGTGCCGCATATTCGGTCATCGTAAAATCCTACGCCATGGAATTCTTCCAACTTCACCATCCGCTAAACGCGACCGTGTTGTGTGACCGCAAAGGCTGCGAGCAAGTGGCCGACTACTTGGAAGTGGATGATAGCGGTCACGAATATCGGCTCTGCGCTTCGCACACCGACAGCAAGACGCATTCTTCGAGGCTGCCAACGCGGAAACCAAGCCCTGATTTTCCGTTTCGAAGCCGACCCGCTGCTTGGACCGTGGGCGGCACCCCTGCGCCCAGCGAGTTGTAGACTGCGCTAGGAAGAACACACAAACGAAAACGCCCCAGACTCGTTCGAGTCACAGGGCTGAAAACGTGGATACTAGGAGGTGGAGTGCCGTCATGCCCAAAACTGCAAAGAGAATCGCCTTAGTCGTTGCCGCCTTCATTTTGGTCGTATTCCCCATTTTCCTGTTCAACCAGACGATGCAGATCGTCCAGTCGGCGCGAGCGGTCAATGTCGTTTTCGGCGACGGAGTGCTGTGGGGTCTCATTTTCACCTACTGCATATTGCTAACGACTCCGCTGGTGCTTTGGTTCCGGTTGCCTAAGCGGATGCTGCCGCCAGAAGCGACCGAGGGTACCGCTGCATATGACCGATTTCTTGCCGATTTCAAGAAACGGCTGGCACGCCATCCCCGCCTCCGTGGACACGCTCTGAATTCCACGACGGACATCGAAACAGCCCTTCAGAAACTCGATAAGCACGCTGACGATGTAGTCACGTCCACGGCGTCAGCAGTATTCCTCAGCACGGCAGTTTTGCAAAGTGGTCGATTGGATGTTCTGGTCGTGTTTGCCGCTCAAACACGACTCATTTGGCAGGTTGCCCACGTGTACTACCAAAGACCGTCTCTTCGGGACTTTGTGCAGCTATATGCAAATGTGGCTTCGACAGCTTTTATCGCTGCTGGCATTGAGGACATCGATGTTGATGTGCTGGTCGGAACGATTTTCGGCTCGACTGTTGCTGCAATTCCGGGAATGCATCTTCTCGCCAGTTCCGTCTTGTCGGGTTCAGCCAACGCCTTCCTGACGCTCAGGGTCGGAATGATCACCAAGGAATACTGTCGCTGTACGGTGCGCGTCGAGAAGGCTGGTCTCCGGAGAACCGCCACAGTAAAAGCTGCGAAGCTGCTGGGCTCCATTGTTCGGGAGGGAACTGTGAAGTTGTCGAAGGCCACAGTGACGGCATCGAAAACAAAACTGAGCCAAGCGTTCGACAGGGTAATCGGACGGCGTGGAACGGCGGAAGCCTCCTAGCGGGCGCATGCGCCTAAGGCCGCTTCCGACCTGCACTGGCAGAAGGTAGAGCTTCTCGCCTTCCAAAACAAACCAGACTGGGATCGAGATTGTCTGCCTCGACTTCCTGCCGATCACGCTGAGCGTGATCTGGCGGCAGTAGCGGGCGAGGCGTTTCTTTGAGAGTTTCCCTTGAGCTTGGCACGGGCTGAGGGGTGGTGGGCTTCTGGGGCTGCTTGGCCGGGTCGGGCGTCGGGGTGTTAGTCATGGCGCTCAGGACGCCTTTCGTCGTTCCACGGCTGCCATCAATCTCCACTTACCGTCTTTGATCCTGACCTCATCCCGCTTCAGCATCTCGTAGAGGGTGGTGTGAACGTTGGTGCTGCTGGCTCCGCGCTCTAGGATTCGGAAGTAGACCTCGGAGAAGTGACTGTCCGGCCGCTCTCGAAGGTCTGCCCGAACGCACTCCATGACTCGCTTCATATCCATCGCACCCCACTCCCTTCTTCGGGTACTGAAGAGAGGCGATGCAGCCCAGCGTCATTCGGATTGACTTGGATCGCTGCATCGCCACAGGGACCTCTGTCGTCCACCCATTTCAACAGGGCGAGGAGGGAAGTACTCGACAGGTCGCCCCCTTTTCATCTGCACCTTGTATGGACACGCTACAAGTAGCGCAGTCAACGCACCCTTGTCTGTGATCGAGTGTACAGACAGTTCGCCGCTCTAGTAGTAAACTGAAGGTTGAGTAAAAAATGGTGGCGAGTTGATCTCGTCCTCGATTAACCGGGCCTTACGCCTCACGTAAAAGGACAAGCTGATCTGAGATACGCATTTCGATCTCAACCCGAGCCTGACTCTCACTTCCAACAGAAATAACTTAGACTCCTCCCTACGGAGTGCCACTTTCATCCTCCTCGTCATACAAGCACAGCGCCACGAGATGACCCGTCAGCGTGGTCAACTTTGTCACGAAATTCCGCTTCCAAATCCTTCGGCTCCCTTGTGGGCTTCGGTTCCGACGTTCGGATATCGAAGCTTGGTTGCAGCGTTGTGCGGAGGCAGGGCGGGGACAATAATGGCGGCTTCACAGCTTCACTTCCTGTTGGCCTGCGGCGGTCAGACAGAGACGATGCTCATACGTTGGAGTTGGGGCGGTAGGCCCCCATCAGTCTTGCGATCAGGACCGCAAGGTACAGGACGCCGAGGATAGCTTCGAGGACTGAAACGGAACGTGCTTGAGGCGAGACAGGGGTGATTCCAGCCGCGCCGAGGGAGGTCATGGTGCCGAAACTGTAATAAATGAAATCGAAGCGGTCGGGAACGATGTGAAGGTTGGTGCGCGGATCGAGATAAAAGGCGTTTGGCTGGAAGGTGGCTACCATGCCATAGGCACTGGCAAAGCTGAACCCCACCAGCAGATAGATACAGAGGGCTCCAAAGATGGTTTCCGAGTTGGACTGTTCCTTGGCGAACACGTGGCGGAAAATAACCACGATAATGAGAACGTCAAAACAAAGCTAAGCACTATGTTGAATATCGAAAACGAACTCGCATCGGACTTGGGAAGCAGGATGCGTTGGAATAAGGTCGGAATCGCAAGTATGAGGGCAAGGACGAGCAGGGTGCGGTGGATTTTGGCCGCGTACACGCTGATTAGAGTGGCGGCGCTTCCGATCACGCGAAATGCGTAGTAACCGAAGCGGCTCGCTTCGGCGTATGGGTAGAGAATTAGTGTCCCCAACAGAAGAAGGAAGAGCAAAAAGAATCTGTGGCCGGTGGGAGCCGACTCATGCTCAGACTGGATTGCCTGCATCATGGAAGCGTGCGGAACTCCGTCGCTGATGGTACACCCTTTCCGCAAAAGCCGAGGCTCCCTCTAGCGGTTGAAGTTCCTAGCGCCACCTGCAAAACTAGAACGAATGGGTCGTTTCGCATCAACCGTTGAATTCTATGCCCGCTACCGGGAGCCCTATCCGCCGAAGTTTTTCCAGAAGGTTGCGGAGCAGATCGGCTTGCGCGGCGACGAAGCCTTGCTTGACGTTGGCTGCGGACCCGGCACGCTCGCCATTGGTTTCGCAACTTTTGTCGGAAGCTGCACGGGTCTCGATCCCGAACCCGGAATGATCGCGGCGGCGAGGGATTCGGCGGCGCAAGCAGGGGTTGCAATTTCCCTGATCCACGGTCGGATCGAGGAATTCCCGACCACTCGAACCTACGATGTCGTCACCATTGGCCGCGCACTTCATTGGTTGGAACGCACTCGGACTTTGGCGATGCTGGAGCGGATTCTCGCCCCGGACTCCGGTCGCATTCTGATTTGCCGAGCCTCCACTGTTGAGACGCCGGACACTCCTTGGATGAAACCCTATCGGAAGGTGCGCAGCGCTTGGGCCTCGGGACCAGAAGAGAAACACTATCGGATTGATCCCAGCGACTGGTTTGCGGACTCGTGCTTTACGGCACTCGGCGAAACATCGGTTACTGAACGCCGTCAGGTGACGATTGCCGACCTAATTGGGCGAGCACTCTCTAGGTCCAATACATCGCCTGAAGTCGTCGCCGAAGGAAAGGCGAGATTTGAGGCCGAGATAGCCGCCGCACTCGAACCATTCGTTCAGGGTGGAGTTTTAGGGGAGCAGATCGTGGCCCGAGCGACGATGTTCGGTTACCTCGCGCATACAATGACGCCATGAAAGACCTCAAGAACCGAGTCGCTCTTGTGACTGGCGGCAGTCGCGGAATCGGAGCCGCAGTCGCAACCGCACTGGCTAAGGCTGGTGCCGATGTCGCCGTTAACTACCGCGAACGAGCCGACGCTGCCAACGCCGTCTGTAGCGAAATCACTGGGACAGGGCGGAAGGCAATCGCGATTCAAGCCGATGTGTCAGTCTCAGCCGACGTAAGGCGTATGGTCGCAGAAATTGAGGCGCACCTTGGTGGCGTCGGCATCCTCGTCAACAACGCTGGAATCGCTCATCCTCGCAAACTGGAGGAGATTACGGAAGCGGAATGGGACGAAGTGCTCACAGTCAATCTCAAGTCTGTGTTCTTGGTGACGCAGGCGGTGGTGGGCGGTATGCGGCAAAAAAAATGGGGACGCATCATAAACCTGTCTTCAGTCGCTGCACAGACGGGCGGGGCAGTGGGAGCGCACTACGCCGCATCCAAGGCGGGGATCATAGGGCTTACCCACTCCTGTGCCTCATCATTCGTTAAAGAAGGGATTACCGTGAACGCCATTGCTCCCGCGCTGATTGAGACCGATATGGTGACCAGCAACCCCAGCGCGAGCCCTGCTCTTATTCCGATGGGGCATTTTGGCTCGGTGGACGACATCGCATCCGTCGCTGTGATGCTGGCGATGAATGACTACATGACCGGGCAGACGATTTCGGTCAACGGTGGCTGGTACATGAGCTAGTGCCATGCCCACATTCCTGAATCTCGTCTTGGCCTCTGCTCGCCATCTTCGGCTAGAGTATTAGCCGATGAAATTGACCTTCTGCATTACGTTCTTGCTCTTCACGATGAGTGCTACCGCCCAAAACACAGGTGAGTTCGACACCAAAGCGGCTCAGCGGTTTGCAAATCTCGCCCTTGAATGTGTGCACAAAGAGTACCCAAATCACCTTAGCCACACGTTGAATAGCGATGCGGACGCTGCCCCACCCCGGAAATTGACGCCTGCCTTTTATGGCTGCTACGACTGGCATTCTTCCGTCCATGGGCATTGGCTCCTCGTTCGCTTGGTCAGGAGTCTTCCGGACGCCCCGTTTGTTCCGGCGGCTCGCGAAGCACTGCGGCAGAGTCTCACGGCAGAAAACATCGCGCAGGAGGCCGCATATCTCCGAGGAGAGGGACGAGCCAGTTTTGAGCGCCCGTATGGGCTGGCGTGGCTCCTTCAATTGGTTGCGGAATTACGCGAGTGGGACGATCCGCAAGGTAAGGAGATGGCGGCTAATCTGCATCCGCTTGAGAAAGTTGTTCTGGAGCGGCTGAACAATTGGCTGCCGAAGCTCTCCAACCCTGTGCGGATCGGCGAACACGACCAGACCGCTTTCGCGCTCGGTCTGATGCTCGATTATGCACACGGCAACGGCGATCAGAAATTCGCCGAATTAGTTGTGTCCAGAGCCAAGCAGTTCTACCTCAGCGACAAGAACTGCCCGCTGGCGTATGAGCCCTCCGGCGAAGATTTCTTATCACCGTGCCTCGGCGAAGCCGACCTAATGCGCCGTGTGTTGCCGAGCCAAGAGTTCGCACGCTGGCTCCGAACGTTCATGCCCCAAATCTCCACGTCGGGCGACCTTAAATGGTTGCAGCCCGTTGTGTCGCCTGATCCAAGCGATCCGAAGCTGGCGCACCTAGATGGGCTCAATCTCAGCCGAGCATGGATGCTGGAGGGAATCGCTGCTGGTTTGCCGAAGAACGACAAGCGGCTGCCGTCGATCATGGCGACTGCCGAGGCGCACAGGCGGGCTGGTTTGGCGGCTGTGACAGGCGAGCATTACGAGGGCGGTCATTGGCTGGGAAGCTTTGCGGTTTATCTTGTCACCCGGCGAGGCATTCCAACGAAGTAAGCAGGACGTTTCGGCACGCAGGTGCATCCAAATTTGAGTGGCATGAACATTGACCGAACCATCGCAAAATCGAGTGGCTATCCAAGGCACGTTTGACCGCTCCCGACCCGTTCGGTCAGATGTTTCCCTCTTCAATTCTGTGCGCCTGCATTTTCGGATGAAAGGGGTTACGGAGCAGCAAGGCCGTCTACTCGTGGAATCGTTCAAGGGCCGTTGACCGCTCTACGGCGCGGTCGCAGTTGCGACCCCGGATGTGCAGGTGGGCTTCGCGATCGAAATTTAATGGGAGTGTGGCGAGCACCGCTTACACGAGAGACACTGTGTTGAAGCCCACTGGTGGAGGCACTCCGGGCACACTCCTCCCGTGTCGAAGGTGTTCCATGAGTGGCCGCAGGTGCAAGACCAGCGATCATCCTTGCGGGGCGACCAACCGCAGAGCGGGCATCGGATTCGCTGGCCATTGGGGTCGAGGCTCTTCTCCTGATCGGGCTCGCGATCCAGCACCACGGACTGGTCAGGCGAGAGTGCCCTTAATATCACAGCCTCGGGCTTCCAATTCATTGTTGAGAAGTCCCGCTACCCAAAACCGTCTGTGCCTCCGGTGTGGGCTGCGGCACTGATGGCGCAGACGCACTCTGTTCCTTTTTCACCTTCCGAGTGGCCGCTGCCTTCAGCCCCGCGTCCCACCGCTTTCTGGTCAGTGCTGCTTTCTTACCTGCTGCCCTCAGCTTCCGAGTTCTTGCCGCCTTCTTGCCAGCCGCTCTCAATTTCCGAGTCTTTGCAGCTTTCTTGCCTGCTGCCTTGTGCTTTCTCGTTTGAGCCGCTTTTCTCACTGCCGCGCTGCGATCTGCCACAGATTGTCGTCCTCCGTTGGAGCCCACATCATAAACCCGCAGATGTGGAACTTTGATTCCCCGGCTTTTGCTGAACCCATGTCAGTGGAAGATCGTCCGACGATCGAGCGCGGGAGTTACGGCGACCGCGGAGTGCTCGGAGGGAACCGCCCGGACGGCGTCGGCAAGGCGGGCGAGGACGTTGTATCAACGACGCCAAAGTTTTACGCGCCGGTCGCGATTGACCGGGGGCTCGCCGCTCACGGGGCACGCGGTAGAGATCGCCGGGATGCTGGGCGCGACCGCGCAGTACGGCGGGCATGGCTTTCGGAACCTTCGGCCCGAGACGCGTGACCGTTTACCACCTGGTAAATTCGGCGCTTCAGGAGCAGAAAAGTGGGACGTTCGGACCACTTTCCGGGCCATCCGCCAGGCTCGAATTTCGCGGAATCGCAGTCTCTTCAACGGAATCACCGCCTGTTTACCGTTGGTGAGATCAGCAAGTCGGTTTTCTTCACAGGCTTTCCACAGAAAATTGCTGCCTAGGCGAATTGCGAGGCCGTGACGATGGAATGCTTTTTTTCTTTGACTTCTTGCCGTGCGTTGGCGCATTGTGCGGAAAAAGCAAATCGGCGTTACTAGTTTTCCCGCCGTCGCGTCAAGCAGGAGACACGATGACGGACGAATACAGCTATTACGGCCAGCTAGACACCGAGCCGGACGAGACCGCCGACCACTGGCTGCATGAAGCCACCACAGAGATCAACCTTTCGGAGTCCCACTTCTGCGTCCTGACGCGCCACGGCATGCTGCGCGTCTGCCGGACGGTCGAAGGACTGCGCCCCGGTCGGCACGAGTCTGGACTGCGCCATCTGGCAGTGCTCGCCGTGATCAAGCAGTACGGCGACTGCTTCGCGTCGCTGTGGACAATAGCGCGGAAGTCCGGCTGTCGCGACATCGAGACGCTCGAGAGCTACATCGAGGACTTGCTCCGTGTGGCGGCTGTGGAGCGCGTCATCGTTCGCCACCGCGCGTGGATGGAGCGCTGGGTCGCCAGCCGCGAGACGTGTGGAGCGTGTGCAGCAGGACGCTGTGGAAGCGCGGTTCGCGGCGGCGCGGACGCAGGCTGAAGGCCGAGGCCGACGGCATCGAGTCCAGGCTCACGCCCACCGCCGCGGCCGTCCTGTGGCTCCTGCAGTCTCGCGGCCGGACCTTCAACGCGAAGGCAGGCAACTAGCCGCCGAGTGCGGGCTGTCGCGCGACCAGTTCCTTCAGATCGCTAACCTGCTGCGCGACTGCGGCCTGATCTTGTTCCGCCGCGCCGGAAACAGCACGCTATGGACGACGGACGAAGGTTGTCGGGAAAGTCCCGCAGAGCCAACCGAGGTAGTAGGATTTTTCCCGCGGAGCGCGCAAGGTTGTCGGATTTTTCCTGTCAGGAAGTAGATGTACTACCAAAGCAAATAGATGTAGTGCAAAGGCAAGAAGAGAAAACAGGATCTACACAGGATCAGCGACGCGCTGAAAACCGCGCGATCGCTGCCGCCGCCATCCCGACTTTTCCGCCTTCTCAGGATCAGGATCAAAACCCTCCGGCAGCAGCCGAGCAACAGGACGCGGAATCGCCGAAGCACGACAACTGCGACTGCGTGGAAGGCCTGCTATACAGGCAGAACAGCAAGGGCAACACCGTCATGGTCCGGTGCCAGCGCTGGCTTGCGTGGGCGAAGTGGGAGAAGGCGGAACATGTCAGGCGGGAAACCGAGGAACAAGCGGCGCGGAACGCGGTGATCTTCAAGCCGTTCGTCTTCGGCGACATCCTGGCGGGGCCGAGCGCATCAAGGCCGCAGTTGCCCGCAGGCGACACGTTCGACGACGTGTTCCGGCCGTCGGCGCACGTGCGCACGATCGAAGTCGAGTGGACCGAGTCGAAGCCAGCAGCGCAGCTTTCAGGGGGAAGCTCGCTGAAGCGCAGGCCAGCGCAACGGAACGCGGGCGACATCCTTCCACCGAAGATGTACGCCGACTGCTGGAAATGGATCATGGTGAGCGCCGACACCCAAAAGCGCTGGCCGTGGTACATGGGATGGTACATGTCATCAGCTACCATCAACCCCAGCGCGGATGGAATGACTTTGTCAGAATTTGTTTAGCGCTGACACGAGAGCCCTATTTTCAGCAGAAAGCGTTCGATAACATGCTTGCTGGGGGCAAGCATAAGGGTTCGACAAATTTGTCCGAGGCAGACTGTATAGATGTCCGCCAGGAGATCGCAAGGTTGCCGGCACGGGGACCGGCAATGTAAGCAAGGTCAAGGCAATCATGCAGAGTTCTCACCCAAATATCATCGTCGGCTTGCAAAATGGTCTTCTTCGAATCCACCGGGCATGGCAATGGTGCAAACTGCCAGAATTGCAGCAGAAAGAGGAGTTTGCCCGCTATGAAGAGGTGCGCTTCCGGCGCAAGCTCGTGCGTGAGATCTCGGTTGAGCATTCTGACGTATCCCTCGACCCAGCGCAGATCATTGAAGTGTTGCAACGCGAAGAAGCTCGCCGGCCAGGCTCTATTGCAATCCGCACCAGTCGAAGCAGGCGGACGGTGGTGGTTCTCGGACAGGACGTGCTTGCGAAGCTGGACGCCCAGAAGGAGCTAAACTTCCTTGCCTAAACTTTCCGAAGTTCCCCGCTCTAGCAAACTGCAGCAGATTCTGATCCTCGGGCGCGACCACTGGGATCATGATGGTTACGACCCCGACTCGCGCCGCGCGTTCCGACTGGCATTTCAATGCAAGACGCCAGCACTGGGGGGCCGTGTCTTTGCCTCGGAGAACGAAGAAGGAGTGTTTTACAACACTTGCAAGTCACCGGCCTGTCCCAGTTGCGGTCATTGGTCTACTATTCAGTGGCAGCGCCAGCGCTTCTGCGCCCTTCCCGAAGGGCCTTATCTTGGCATCACGTTCACCATGCCGAATACCTTGTGGCCCCTGTTTGCCCACAGTCCGCGGCTTTGCCGCAAGCTACCGGAGATCGCGGCCCACGTCATCGGAAGTTACGCCAGAGTGCGCTCCGGCGTTGAAGTTGGTGTGATGCCGATCTTGCACACCTTCACCGGGAAGTTGCAGTTTAACTCCCACGTGCACGCTCTGGTCACAGGGAGGTCTGAAAACGTCTAACTCGGAGTGGCGGCTTCGGATCTTCTTCGTTCGCGACAAGCTAATGCGCAGCTGGCAGCGGCTAGTGATTGCACTTCTGCGCGTGGCATTGGACGCAGGCCAGTTCGACTTGGAGATAGGTCGCGCCGAGCTTGAAGATCTGCTCCAGCACGAAGAGAAGCGCGGGTGGATCGTGCATGTGCAAACCTTCCAGGGGAAAGAGCGCTTCCTGCGTCATGCCGGGCGCTATGGTCAGGCGTCCGCCCATTGCGCAGTGGCGTATTCTTGCCATCGAAGATGGATTTGTGCGGTTTTGGTGTAAGGACAAGCGCCTGCATCGATGGGTCGCGGTGCAGTGCACGATTGAGGAGTTCATCGACCGCTGGTCGCAACACATCCCCAAACGCTATCGACACGCGGTACGACATTTCGGCTTGTTTGCTCCACGCCGTTGGACCCAGGTAGCCGCAACTGTAATTCGCAAATCTCGGCACCAAACAGCGACCACGACCAAAGCGCCTGCCGTGGGCGATTGCGATCCAAGCGCAGTTCGGTCGTAACCCGCGGCTGGACAAAAACGGTCAGCCCATGAAGTTTGTCAGACATCTGGCCGCAGCTGCAGTTTGATTTCAAACCGTCTGCGGCCAAGCCCCAATGTTGTCGAAGGCAGTGGCGGGCAACAAGGCAAAATCCTGGGCGATCTGGCGATCTCACAACAGAGTGCCCGCTGTTAGTTTTTCCGGTCCTCCCGGATCACGCTTCTAACCCCACGACCGTGAGAATTTGGCTCAGACATTGACTGCACCAAGATCTCAGCGCTCCTCGTATACCCATCTAAAATCTCCATTTTGATTTTCCTAGTGATGAACATCCGAATGAGCCGCTCGGCGAACTCGACCGGGTAGGGGGCCGGATGATGGCGGGTAGATGCGCCGGTAAGCCCCGTCCATATTTGCTGGAACCGCGATATCGGCGCGTCCGAAGGACGGTCGATTCAGAACTTCACAGCGGGCCTCTTCATTGACGAGTTGCCAGAGACGCGTCGGGCGGAAAGCGGAGCCTATCACGGGATGCTGGTATTCGACAGCATGGGCCGTTCGCCTCGCTGGCGGCTGGCCACAAACCTCATCTTGCCCTGCTCGGTGTCTACCACAATGTGATCGCCGTGGTGCACCTCGTCATGCAGGATTCTCACGGCCAGCGGATCCTGTACCAGTCGCTGGATCGAGCGTTTCAGGGGCCGCGCGCCAAAGTTGGGATCGTAGCCCTCGCGCAGCAGTAGTTCCTTGGCAGAATCGGTCAACTCCAGGGTGATTTGGCGGTCAGCCAACAGGCGCCGCACCTCTTCCAGTCGCAGGTCAATAATCCTGGTCAGCTCCTCTGTGCCCAGTGGGTTGAAGATGATGAAGTCGTCTACGCGGTTGAGGAATTCAGGCTTGAAGTGTGCCCGCAGCGCCTTCATTACTTGCCGGCGTGCTTGCTCAGAATCCTCTTGTGTGCGCAACCAGTCGGCGGTGAGCTGTTCCGAGTTGATGTTGGAGGTCATGATGAGAACGGTATTGCGGAAGTGCACGGTACGGCCCTTCCCGTCGGTGAGGCGGCCGTCATCCATGATCTGCAGCAGGATGTTGAATACATCCTGGTGGGCTTTTTCGATCTCGTCAAAAAGCACAACCGAGTAAGGACGGCGGCGCACAGCCTCGGTGAGTTGGCCGCCTTCCTCGTAGCCGACATATCCCGGCGGCGCGCCGATGAGCCGCGACACCGCATATTTCTCCATGTATTCAGACATGTCGATTCGCACCAGGGCACGTTCGTCATCAAAGAGGAACTCGGCCAGGGCACGGGCTAGTTCGGTCTTGCCTACTCCCGTCGGCCCCAAGAAAATGAAAGAGCCAATGGGACGCTTGGGATCGGAGAGCCCGGTACGGGCACGGCGGATGGCGTCGGCAATCCGCTCCAAGGCCGGATCTTGGCCGATTACGCGGCGGCGCAGCCGGTCTTCCATTTCGAGCAACTTCTTCACCTCGCCTTCCAGCATCCTGGACACAGGAATGCCGGTCCACTTAGAGACGATGTGTGCGATCTCGTCTTCATCCACTTCTTCCCTGATCATGCGCGAGCTGCGCCGCCGGTCGAGTTTTGATTGAAGCTTGCGCATCTCCTGCTCAGCATAACGAAGCGTGGCATGGCGGTCGCTGCCCGCCTTCGGCGATGCGGCATCGCAGGACTCTGTTTGCTCCTGCAAATTCAGTTGCTTGATCGTCTGCTCAAGGTCGTGCATCCGGCTGACCGTTTCCTTCTCCTTCCTTAAGCGGACCTTCAAGACGTTGACTTGTTTCTGGACTCCGGCCAGCTCACTTTCCAGGATTCGCAGCTTTTTCCGGGAGTTGGCATCGTCTTCCCGCTCGATGGCATGCTTCTCGATTAGCAATTGCTTGGCGCGGCGCTCGAGTTGGTCGATCTCCACCGGCACGGAGTCGATCTGCATGCGTTGCGCGGCCGCGGCCTCGTCCACTAAGTCGATCGCCTTGTCGGGCAAGAAGCGATCGGCGATGTAGCGATGCGAAAGCGTGGCCGCGGCTACGAGGGCTGAGTCCTTGATGCGAACGCCATGGTGCAGTTCATAGCGCTCTTGCAGGCCGCGCAAGATGGCGATGGTGTCCGCCACGCTGGGCTCGGCCACGAAGATAGTCTGGAAGCGGCGTTCGAGCGCCGGGTCTTTCTCGATGTGCTTGCGGTACTCGCTCAGGGTGGTGGCGCCGATGGCCCGCAACTCCCC
>JBEKFN010000041.1:0-16629 GCA_050013295.1 Terriglobales bacterium | reverse complement strand
CATGTCACTGGAATTTCCCAGCGAAAACAGTGTAACCACGGCCAGCACGTAATAGAAGCCGCCCGGCAATTTTGGGAGCCACTGGGATTCACTCGTGTGGGGACGGGCACCCTCGCGAGCCTGCCCGTTTTGCCGAAGCCCCGAGCAAAGCCGAGGGGGAAGTCGAAGGGTCCAAGCCGAGCGCAGCTCGGCAGCCGCCGCGCCGCCTGCAACCGGAACGGGCGGGGACGCCCGTTTCTCCACTAGCCTATGAACTTCACGAATCCCCACCCACGCCACCATCACGCAGAGCGCTCCCGGAATCGCGGCGGACGCGAACACGGCACGCATGCCGAAGCGTCCGATAATTCCGAGCGCCAGCAGCGGGCCGGCGATGGCGCCGGCAGAATCCATGCCTTGAATCAGGCCGTAGGCTGAGCCGAGGGCTGACTTGTCGACCGACTCGGCCACCATCACGTCGCGGGCGGTGCCACGGACGCCTTTTGAAAAGCGATCGAAAAAACGAATTCCCAGAATTTGCCACCACGAAGAAACCAGCGCCAGGAGTGGTTTTACCGCGTTGGCCACGAAGTATCCGCCGACCACGATAGGCTTGCGGTGCGCCACTTTGTCGGCCAGGTAGCCGGAGAAAAACTTGGCAAAAGAAGCCACACTCTCGGCGATGCCCTCGATAATCCCAAGTTGCGCGGGTCCGGCGCCGAGCGATGCGAGAAAGGCGGGCAGCACCCAGTACGCCATTTCGCTGGCCGTGTCGTTGAGGAACGAGGTCAGGCCAAAGACGTATATGTTTCGGGGGATATTTCGGGGGATATTTCGCGGGATAAACGGGGAAAGTGGTGGGGGCGGCGCGTCCATGTCTGTCCATGAAAATAGCATGGGCACGGAGGCACACGGGGCGAGCGGATGAGCATCCAACTCCTTTTAGATTGCCTTTGCCAGTTACATTGCCGTTACCAGGTCCTTACGCGGGCTGCCGAGAAGTCTGGTAACATTTTGCGAACAACACTTCACTCCGGAGAATCAATGTTTAAAGCGGGCGGAAACCATAAGGAATCCGCGGATTCAAAAGCGCTGAGCATGAGTCCACGGGAGTTGCGACTTCCGGAGGGCGCCAACCCGGGCCCAGCCGGCGTTCCCTCTCGAACGCTGTTTCCGATGGTAGTGACGGGGCTGGCGATCCGGCTGATCCTCGTGGGATTCATGTATCCTGGCGTGCTTCCGCGGAGCGATCTGAGCCACTCCGCCCCGGCGCGTTATCTGTACCGCGTCCAGCGCTTTGTTATTCTTCATAAGTATAAATATGCACGCCTCTTACGTGCGCTAAGGAGAAGCGTTGCCTAGACAGACCTGGACGGTGGCCCTTTCTTCTCTTATCCAGCATGTACGTTGGTTTTCCCGCCCGCGGCTTATCGCTTTGTTTTGGATGGGAGCGGTCATTACGCTGATTGTGATGGCCTGTGTCGGTCCGTTTGGATGGGATGTCCCACCTCGTTGGAAGGCTATTCAAGCTGTTCACCACGGTTCCGATCCCTATGCCGAGGAGCTTGTGGCGCTGCAGGCGTGGTTTCACAACCGCTCAGCGTTCAACCCGGCGGAGCACCCGCCATTTGTCTATGGCTACTCTCCGATGACGCTGCCTTTGCTGCGCGTGCTGGCGGTGTTTCCGGGCTGGCTTCTGGGCCTGCTCTGTGGGGCTGCGATCGCAACGGGGGCCGGGCTTCAACTCTGGGTGGGGTTCCGGATGGCGGATCGACGCGAACGCCGCTGGCTGGCGCTGATGCTGCCGGCCATTATCTTTTTTCCCGGACTGATCACCGACGACGCGATTCTGGGCGGCAACGTGGTCTACCTACTTTACGGGGTGGTCCTCGCCGCCGCTCCTGCCGGTTGGAAGCGTGGCCGTTGGTCCTGGTATTACATCGCCGTACTCGCCGCTTCGGTTTTCAAGCTGCCGTTTCTCACGCTGCTTGCGTTTCCCGTCCTGGTGGACAAGCGCCAATGGTTCCCGTCCGGCATGACCGCACTTGCGGGAGTGCTGATCTTCGCCTCGCAGATGCGGCTCTGGCCCAGTATGTTCCAAGAGTACTTGTTGACCCTCCGGCTTATGTTGGACACGGGAAACTCTTTTGGATTCGGTCCGGCGGGCACTCTTGGTAGAGCTCTGTGGATGCGCGGTCTGCCTTTTTCTTCCGCGACCACGATCGTGTACCTGGTCTTTGCCTGCGTGGTTGGGATTGTCCTTCTGTTTCTTGCCCGTCGCGTCCGCGAATGGGACCTTCCCCGTGAAACTTGGATCCCCATCGCACTGGTGGGTACATTCCTGTTGAACCCGCGCATTATGAAATACGATATCGCCGCCATCACCGTTCCGATGCTGCTGATCGGCTGGCGAGCGCTGCGCTGGGCTTTGGACGGCCCAGACGATGAGAGGCTGGGCGACAATACACTTGGCGCCGGTCAGCAGCGTTACAGTCGCACGCTGATTCTGGTTGCATCGGCATGCTTCCTGGCCCCCAATGTCATAATGGTGGCCGGCCCAACTTGGGTCCCGGAGGAACCCGTGAGACTCGTGCTTTTGCTGGTCATCTTCGCGATGGGAGCCTGGTCGCTCTATCAGTCCCGTCCCGAAGTTCAAACGCAGGCCGCACCAACCAGAACACCCGCCGCAGATCTTCCCGCAGCCACGTGAACACGCCGGCAAACGCGACTTCCAGAAGCGCCCTCTGGCTGTGCCAACGTGGCTCCCAGTTTCGCTATTCGTAGCGCAGGCTCTCGACGGGATCGAGTTGCGCGGCGCGGATGGCGGGAACGGTGCCGAACAGGATGCCGACCAGCGACGAGACGCCGATGGCAATAATGGCGGAGAGACCGGAAATGGGGATGCGATAGGCGGTGAAGAAGCGGACGGAGAAGGGGATGGCGAGTCCGATGACGATGCCGAGGACGCCGCCGATGAGGGAGATGAGGATGGCCTCGGAGAGGAACTGAAAGCGAATCTCGCGTCTGGTGGCGCCGACCGCTTTGCGGATTCCGATCTCGCGAGTGCGGGCGCTGACCGTGGCCAGCATGATGTTCATGATGCCGATGCCGCTGACCAGTAATACCACCGCCGCAATCAGCAGCAGCACCACCGTCAGAATGTTCGCTGTCTTTTTCGCCAAGTTCACGAGCGGCGTCAGGTTCTCCACGTTGTAGACCGACTCCGGCCGGTGCCGCGACTGCAGCACCCACTTGATCTGAGCCGTCGCTGTTATCACTTCATCCGGGCTCGCCACCGTGAAATAAATCTGCCGCACCGCATTCGATGGCAGAAAAAATCGGCTCACCGAATACGGGATCGCCATCGTGTTGTCTTCCACTTCGGACTGCCCAAACGTCTCCACCCGCTCCTTGAACACCCCGATCACCGTAAAGGGCAGACCGTTCAGCTTGATCACCTGGCCCACCGAGCTCTCGGGCGTCCGGTACAGCTTCACCGCCAGCTTCTCGGTAATCACGCCGACCTTGTCGCGCCCCTGCTCGTCCTCCGCGTCAAAGAATCGGCCCGCCAGCAACACCAGGTTCCGCACCTGACGGTATTCCGGGAATACCCCAAGGATCGAAATGTCCTGCTCTTTACCGTTGCCCACGCTGATGCGGTCGTTGAGCGACACAAACGGCGACGCGGCCACCACCGATGACACCTGCTGCCGCACCGCCGTAAGATCCTCCACGGTCAATTCATCCAGCGCCACAGCCGTGATGCGCTGCCCCGCGCCGGCGTAGCTGGCATAAACTAGGTTGGAGCCAATGCCCTGAATCTGGTCCAGGATGTATTCCTTCCCGGTAAGCCCGATCGTGACCACCAGAACCAGCGAGGCCGTCCCAATCATCATGCCCAGCGCGGTCAAAAGAAACCGCACCCGGTTGGTGAGGAAGGTGTCGTAGGCGAAGCGCAGACTCTCGCTAATCACCAGCTCGGGCTTGTGCGGCCCGTTGTCTTGGCTACCATTGTCCAGCGCGGAGTTGGTCACATCCACCAGCTTGGTCTCCAGAAGGTTCACTGTCCAGAATTATTCTTAAGATACCAAAACGCCTACTCCAGGTCGCGCTTGATCTGCAGAATCGCTCGGTCACGAAAAATACGCCAGTACGTTGAGGATTGGATCTGCCGGCAGGTGAAGACGTGCAGTAGAATAGAGACACATGTCCGACCGCACCTTTACCCTCGATGAAGCGCAGATGCTACTGCCGATTTTGGAGTCGCTGCTCCGGCAGGCGATCAACAGCAAGAAGCTGATTGAAGACGTGGACGCCGAGTTGCAGGAGACGGCGCACCGGGTTTTTCTCAGCGGCGGCATGCTGCTGAATGTCGTCCATCTGGCGCGGCGCAAGGCGGAGCGCGAGAAAGCGATTCGGCGCATCAAGGATGCTCTCGCCGAAATTGACGCGACCGGCGTGCAGGTGAAAGACCTCGACATCGGATTGCTCGATTTCCCCTGCAAGGTAGAGGCCGAGATCCTGCTGTTGTGCTGGAAGCTGGGCGAGCCCACCATCGCGCACTGGCACGGAACCAACGAGGGCTACGCAGCACGGAAGACGATTGACCAGCGGATCGCGAACGCAGGCAAGAAGCGTCCGAAGTAGTGGAGTGACGGGCGTCCCCGCCCGTCCGCGTTGAGCTTTCTCCTGTCAGCCAATCTCAACGATTGTCATCCTGAGCGAAGCGAAGGACCTATGCACTCTCCGGCGCGTAGAGATGCCGTTCGTACCACCCCGCGCTCAGATCGCTCCACGTAGGATTCACCGAAACAATCAGCTGAATTTTCTTAATCCGAAGCCAGCCTTTGATGCGCTTCTCGCGGCCAATCGCGTCGCGCACGTCGTCAAAACTCTCGTAATAAACCAGTCGATCAATCTTGTACCGCTTGCAGAATTCCGATCCGTTTCCAAACCTGTGCTCCCAAACGCGGCGGTGAAGGTTATTGGCAACGCCGACGTAGAGCGTCTTCGAGCGATTTGTCAGAATGTAAACGCAGTAGCATCGGCGGTCGGAGGAGTGCATAGGTCCTTCGCTTCGCTCAGGATGACAAGGGTTACATTGTGCGTCGCGAAAACGCGGAACTCAGTGAGGGATGTACACCGAAATTGTGACGACTAGCCGTCCAACCAAAAATCTTGTCATCCTGACCCTGAGCGCGGCGAAGGACCTATGCACGTGCTCGCAGCGCCGGAAAATGCCCGGCCTCCCAGAAAACCGCGCAAGTTCAGGATCCCGCCCCGTTCTTTTACTGAAGAGCGCTTCGAGCAGGATGTGCGAAGGTGTGTCCCCAGTCATGCACTATCGGCAATCGAGCAAGCGCCGGGCGTTCTGCTAGAATTATTCGAGGCGATTACTTATGACCACTAGACGCAGGTTTGCCGGGAAAAGACTGCCCTTGACGCTGGCTTTTGGCGTGCTGGTTGCAGCGGCGATTGGAGCCGCCTGCAATGGGTTCTTTGTCGACCCGACCTTGACTTCGCTCACGATTAATCCGACCACTCCCAGTGTCGAACTGCAAACCAGCGTCACCTTGCAAGCCTTTGGCGTTTACAGCGACGGCACGTCGTCCTACTTGACCAGCGGTGTGTCCTGGTCGAGCAGTGACCCTACGATCGCGACCGTCACCGGCGCTGGCAGCGCTAAGCTGACTGGGCTTCAGATCGGCACTGCGACCATCTCCGCTGGTTCGCAGAGTGTCACCTCCACAGCTACCGCCACCGTGTTCATTAATGTCTCTTCACTCTCCATAAACCCCACCTCTCAATCCCTAGCCGCCCTAAATGCCACCACGCCCTTGCCCTATGTGGTGACGGCGGTGACTGCGAATGGCACGATCGACATAAGCAGCTCGGCAGTACTTACGGCGTACCTCAACGGAACTGTCTCTACTGACGTCCAATGCACGTATGACACCGCGAATCCTACTGGCGGCTCCGGCGGCGCTGGCCTGTACTGCTTTGGCGACGATTCCGAAGCCGGCGGCACGTATCAGCTAATTGCCACCTACACGGGTACGACGCTTACGGCCACGGCCAAACTGATTGTCCCGTAGTCGTCGCGAGCGCCGGCTACTGCCCGATTCTTAGCTCGTGCCGGGTGCCCCACACATTCGCGTTTTTTGCGAATGTGTGGGAGCGCGCACCGCCCCATCTTCGGAGTTCCCGCCGGCTGTGCTCGCGGGGTTTTCGAGACCTCGGATGCCGCTGGCGTTTTCGCTTCTACAATCTCGCGCCTGACTTTTTTCATCACAAACCGCCTGTGTGCACCATTACAGACATCCCACCCACCATGCGCGACAATGGAAATCTGATTGGGCCGGGGGACAAAGTGCGCCCGCCTTCCACTATTGGCTCTTTGATAACTAAAATCCATACCAATAGCGGTTGTCAAAAAGCAGAAAATTCTATGAATAGCAATAGAATTAGCCAAGAAATTCAGCTAACTCTTTATTCCGGAATATTTTGCAAATAAGTCCTTTAGCCTTTAGATTTTGGCGGCTCGACACCCCCTAACCCTATGATTCCAGTAGCTAGGGGGGGAGGGGGGAGTGGTAAACACGGGTTAATACCCTAAGAGTAAACAAGGCAAGAAATGGGGACGGGGAAAACCTCGGATCGTCCGATTATTCGCTGATCACTTTTCAGCGCCATCGCCCCGCGCTATAGTAAAAGCCTCAGCCGGTGAAGTCCCTCCCCACATCTCTGCCTCGATCGGCGACACTTCGATACGCCACGCTCCGGTCGATGCCGATCGCACTCTGCCTGGCAAGCACGTTGTTTTTTACCGCGTGCAATCGCGGCCGCGGGCGCGTGCTGGAGATCGCCTACGTTTCCGGAGTTCAGGCCATCCTGCGCGACCGCGTGGCGGCGGTGTACGAAAAATCCGGAGTGGTGAAGAACGGCGAGCGCGTGGAAGTGCTCGACCATGACCGCCGCTTCGTCAAAGTGCGCACCGCAACAGGAGTCACGGGATGGGTGGAGCAGCGCTACCTCGTCGGTCAGGAAGTCTTCGATCGGATCCAGAAGCTGACCGCGGACAACCAGAACGATCCCGTGCAGGCGCAAGGCGCGGCGCGCAACGACACGAATCTGCACGTCGAACCGGGGCGGGATACCGAACATCTCTATCAGATTTCCTCCGGCGAAAAGCTATCGCTGTTGAAGCGAGGCACGGCCGAGAAGGCGGGCACGGTTGCGCCGCGGCCGCGGTCCGCCACGCCGGCCGGCAATCCGCAGAACAACAGTCCGCAGAACGGCAGTCCGCAGAACGACAAGAATCAGCCCACCCCGGTGATCGAGGATTGGTGGCTGGTGCGCGACTCCCACAACCGTGTCGGCTGGGTGCTGGGACGCATGATTGATCTCGACATCCCGCTCGACGTCGCGCAATACGCGGAGGGCCAGCGCATCGTCGCCTTCTTCGTGCTGAATCAGGTGCAGGATGGAGACAAGAAAGTCGCGCAGTACTTGACCGTCGTCACCGAACCGAAGGATGGCCTGCCGTTTGACTTCAACCAGATTCGCGTTTTCACCTGGAACGTGAAGCGCCATCGCTATGAGACAGCCTATCGCGAGCGCATGGCAGGCGTCCTGCCGGTGACCGTTTCGCAAGAAAACTTCGACAAGGAAGGCGTGTTGCCCGTGTTCGCCATTCGTGTGCAGGACGACAATGGCAACGTAACCGAGCGCAAATACAAGCTCAACACGCCAATTGTGCGCCGCGTGCTGGCGCCGGGAGAAGAGCCGGTACGGGCCGCGCGGACGTCACCAAAGCGAGCGGCGAAGCGAGCCGTGCGGCGAAAGCGATAGCCTGGTCACCGCCGAGACGCCGGGAATTGCCCGTTCGGTTTAAGTTTTTTTCTTAAAAAGGTTTTCTCGGCGAACTTGGCGTCTCGGCGGTGAAGCGCCTTTCACGAATAAAAATCCGCGATGCTCTCGACCACCCACCGGATCTCGGCCTCGGTCAACTCCGGGAACATCGGCAACGCCAGCACTTCCCGCGCGGCCTGTTCCGCGACCGGCAAGTCTCCTGCCTTTAGCCCGAGATAGGAAAACACCGGCTGCAAGTGCAGCGGCAGTGGATAGTAGATTTCCGACCCAATTTTTCGATCCGCAAGGAACTGGCGCAGTTCGTCGCGGCACTGGGCCCGAATCACGTACTGATGAAACACATGTTTGGCTTGCGGACTTCGCGAGAGCAAGCGCACCGGCGCGCTGCCTTGAGTGGAAGTGTGATCGGAAGTCTGATCGGAAGTCTGGCGGGAAGTCTGGTCCGAAGTCAGTTCGGACTCGGCAAACAGTCTGCCGTAGGTTGCGGCGTGCTGCTGGCGGCTCTGGTTCCAGTCCGCGATGTGCCCGAGCTTCACGCGCAGCACCGCTGCCTGAATGGCGTCCATGCGTCCATTCCAGCCGAATTCGTGATGGTAGTAGCGCCGGGGACTGCCATGGTTGCGGAGCTGCCGCATGCGCTCGGCCATCCGCGGACAGCTAGTGGTGACGATGCCCGCGTCTCCGTAAGCGCTGAGGTTTTTCGTGGGATAGAAACTGAAGGCGGCGGTTACACCGAGCGAGCCCGCGCCGCGCCCACTCCACTCGGCGCCAATCGCCTGAGCAGCGTCCTCGACGATTGCCACTTCGAACTCCTGGGCAATACGGTCAAACCGGTCCATATCGGCGCACTGCCCGTAAAGATGCACGGGAAGAATCGCGCGAACATTTCCGGGTTGGGTTGGAGCGGCCTGCCGGTCGCGGAGTCGCCGGCCAACCAGCGTCGCATCGAGATTCAAGGTGCCGGAATCGACGTCCACGAAGACCGGCGTTGCGCCCGCCCGCACAATTGCGCTGGCCGAGGCAAAGAAGCTGAATGCGGTGGTGATGACCGAGTCCCCGGGCTTTACCCCGGCGGCGACGAGCGCCAGCCAGAGCGCCTCCGTTCCCGACGCACAACCCACGGCACAGGCTGCTCCCGTCAGGGCGGCAATCTCGCGCTCGAGCGCTTCGACCTCCGGACCAAGGATGAAGCTTTGCGAATCGCACACGCGCGCGATGGCCGCCAGCACGTCCGCGCGGAGGCCATCGTACTGGCGGCGCAAGTCAAGCAGAGGAACGGACTCGGGCGCGGTGGCGCGTGGTGGCGTAGGACTGGGTTTCACTAGAAACAGATTTTAGCAGGGGACGCTTGTTTGGGTCGTGGATCAGTTTCAAGAGGGAACAGTCGTTTACCAAAAACCATACTTCATTAAGTTGTTCCCTATGGATTTTGGTAGTTTAGCCGCTGATTCACAGTTGTAAATCATTGAAAGCAATAATCGAAATAAGAATTTTGGTACGGAGTGACGTTTGCACTAGGCTTGCTGTTCGCATGATTAGGGGACGTGTGCAGTGAGCGCCCGTTCTCGATGACAACAGGGTGAAAATCCGGTTTAGAAGTAAGGAAACTTACCACGGAGGTCATTGCACATGAAATCCTTCCCGGTTCTCGGCATCGTTGTTCTTCTCCTCCTTGTGTTCACAGTGATCTGCGCGGTTCCCGCCAGCGCCGACAACCTCTACGCCAACATCCGCGGTACGGTGACGGATCCGACCGGAGCGGTGGTGCCCGGCGTGAAGCTGACCGCTAAGAACGTGAACACGGGACTCGTTTACACCCTCACCTCGGACAAGGACGGCGGTTTTTCTTTTCTGCAACTGCCTATCGGTGACTACACGGTCCGCGCCGAGCAAACCGGGTTCCAGACGTTTCAGACCTCAAGCATCCGCTTGGATCTCAACGAAGTGTACGACTTGGCCGTGAAGCTGGAAGTCGGTACGCTCGCCCAAGTAGTCACAGTTGAGGCCAACCCCGTGCAGGTGCAACAGACGGATATGCAGCTTGGCACGACCGTTACCGGTAAGGAGATTGTCGACATGCCGTTAAACGGCCGTAACTGGACCCAGTTGGTACAGCTTCAGCCTGGTGTCGTCAGCGCCTCCGACCGTTTTGGAGCTGGTGCACAGGGGGGGTATTCCGGCAACGGTTCGCAAACGACGCAGAACTCGTTCTTGATCAACGGCGACGACTCCAATGATGCTGCCTTAAACACCGCCCTGGTCAGCCCTAGCCCGGATTCGATTGGCGAGTTTCACATGATCACCAGCACTCTCAATCCCGAGTACGGCCGCAATTCCGGCACGATCATTAACGCGGCCATCAAGAACGGAACGAACTCCTTCCACGGCGACGCCTTCGAATTCTATCGAGACACCTTTCTGGACGCGCCTGCCTGGTTTCAGAACGGGCAGCCTACGCCTTTTCACCAGAACCAGTTTGGCGGGACGATCGGTGGCCCGATCATCAAGAATCACGCGTTTTTCTTCTTTTCCTATCAGGGCAGGCGTTTCAAAGAACCGGATCCCAATGCGCCGCCTGCTTCGGTTCCCGTTTACAGCAGCGCCGAGCGAGGTGGCGACTTTTCATCTCTTCCCTCCTTCTACAATTCCAACAACCCCGAGCCTGCAAGTGTAGTACCGCTCTGCGGACCAGGTTACACGGGCCCGTTAGGGCCTAATCCGCTGCCGTTTAACGTGGGTACCGCTACTGCGGGAACGGCGTGGTGCGCAGCATTCCCAACTGGGACCATCCCCACCGCGACGTTGCAGGCGCTATCGAGTGCTCAACTGCCCCTCAAGCTGATGAACCAGTTTGTTCCCACTGCCCCGGGCAATATCTTATCCGTCAATCCGGTCTCCTCCGGTAAAGTGGATCAGTATCTCGGCCGGATCGATGAAAAGCTCGGCGCAAACGACAACCTCTGGGTTTATGGGTTTTGGGAAAGCGATCCCAGGGTCGATTCGATACCGTTTATCGGAGCGGATATCCCCGGCTTCGCAGAGCAGCAGCAAGCGCACACCCAGCAATATGCCGTTTCCTGGTCGCACACTCTTTCGCCCACCACGTTGAATGAGCTTCGCATTGGCTATACGCGCCTTAATTTCCAGGCTGTGTTGCCTGTGAGTCCCATCAATCCCACGTCCTATGGGTTCACAGGCATTGCTCCCCAGACTCTCACAAATGCCTCCATACCGGTCATGAACGTTTCGGGATTTTTCGACCTTGGGTTCAGTTCTGACGGCCCTCAGCCCCGGTACCAAGACAACTATGAGATCATCGACAACTTCAGCAAGGTCTGGGGCCACCACACGTTCAAGTTTGGCATCAGCTTTGAGCGCGTAGAAATCCATAACCCGTTCTTTTCTAATCTCTCGGGTACATATACCTTCAATGGCAGCGGACCTAGTTCAACGGGAATTGGAGGGTTGGACTTTTTGCTGGGGATGCCGCAATCTTACGACCAGGGGAGCGGAAGCATCGTCGAAGCCAGGGGGTATGAATACTATGCCTATGCGCAAGATCAGTGGCGAGTGCGGCCTAACCTGACGATCACTTATGGCACCGGGTGGGACCTCGATAAACCCTGGAAGAACTCGTTCGACGGCGGCAGGGTCATGGGGGCGTTCCGGCCCGGCCAGCAGTCGACCGTCTTCCCCTTCATGCCCCCTGGATTTGTTTATCCGGGCGACGCGGGAATGAACTCGTATGGCGGTATGACCCCGCACTATGATGACTTTGGTCCTCGCCTCGGGTTTGCCTGGAGTCCGACAAGCAGCCGCAATTGGAGTATCCACGGCGGAATCGGACTGTATTTCGACCGCAGCGAAGAGGAATTGACGCTGCAAACGCTGGGCAATGCTCCTATAGCCCTTACTTCACTCGGCGCCGGGTTGGCCTGCGGTTCCCCTGCTTTTGCCACGCCGTTTGTGGGCGTCGCCAATGGCGTAACCCCCTGCTCGGTCGCCCAACCGTTTCCCTATTCGCCGCCGGCGCCCGGCGCCACCAGTCTCCCCAACGGGGTGGCACTTTCCGCCTTCTTCCCCATCGGTTTCGGTTTCAACACCGAGGATCCAAAGTTCACTGCGCCCAGGTCGACCAACTTCAACTTGACGATCGAGCGGCAACTTTCAAAATCGACCATCCTTTCCGTGGCCTACGTAGGAAACCTCGGACGTCACGAGGAGGGTGCATACGACCGTAATCTGGCAGGTGTGTATCCCGGCGTGAACCCGGTGGCCGCAGCATACCTGACGCAGTTGCCGGGGCAGAGTGCGCCGACGGCGAACTGCACAACCGGGCTCGCTTTGGCCTCGCCTGTTTGTCCTCAAACCCCGATCACCCAGTCGCAGAATGGGACATTCGTTAACGGAGCTCCCGTCCCAGGCGCAACTCCGCTAAATGTGGGCGTGTATGGACAGCCGGGTGTTCAGGCGACCTATTTCAACTCCAACTACAACTCCTTGCAAGTAGTGTTAAATCGACGTTTCAGCGAAGGCCTGCAGGTCCTGGCCGCCTACACCTGGTCCCGTTACTTTGACCAAAGTTCGAACTACGAAAACACTGCCTCCAACGGTCCCGGAATCAACCCCTTCAACCCCGGATCCATGTACGCGCCTTCGGCCAGCGACGCGCCCCAGCGCTTCGTCGTGAGCTATACCTACACGCTTCCGTTCTTTAAGTTGACCCACGCCTGGAAGCGGCTGACCGATGACTGGAACCTCTCCGGCATTTATACACTCCAGCACGGTTTCCCGATCGCGGTCACCGACCTCTTCGGGGCCACCTCCCTAACTTGCGGGACTGAATTTGTATTGGCTTACTACCAATGTCCCGACCGCGCCGACCGCACGAGTGTTCCCTTTGGCCCCCACGAGCCTAGAAAGAGCGGGAACCTTTGGTTCAATCCGGCGGCCTTCACGTTTCCCGCCGTTGGGGCCGGCTATGGCAATGCAAGCCGCAACCCGCTCTACGGCCCGGGAATCAACTACAGCGATATGGCGCTAGAGAAGAATATTCACATCGACGAGTCGCGATACGTCCAACTGCGCCTCGAAACCTTCAACACTTTCAACCACGCGAATTTTGCGAACCCGAACAACGCCGCTTTCCTTCCTAGTGGGGTTGAAGACATTACCTCCGGAAATCTCGGCGAGATTTTCTCGGTTAGGCCGTTATCAACCGGCGGCGATGGCCGAGTGTTGCAACTGGGTGCAAAGTTCTACTTCTAGAGGTTGGCAGTAGCAAGTTTTGCAACAAAGGGCGTCCCGAAGTCTGGGACGCCTTTTTTTGTGCGGCTAGCAATCGCAATTGGGAGAGCCAGAGTCGAAAAGCTGGAAGCCAGCAAACAGAACCTACTTCACCTTCCCCCGCTCCTTCTTCGCGTCTTCGTTTTGGCGTGAAGTTCAGCTATTAACGCTCCCGCGCGCAACCTGTGATCTAGCGGCGCAGCATGATCTTCGGCAGGGCCGGGGCAGTGCGGCGACGAACTTCCCTCCCGTCCAATTTCTTCTCGTCTTTTTTCTCGACCGCGCTCTCGGCATCATCCAGATACTTGCGCCACGGTATCAACTCAGCGCGCAACCGGTCGAAATCGACCTCGGGAAACGAGCTGTCCGCGCCGTTGAGATTGCGTATGGCGCGCTCCAGAACCGAACGTGCGCCCACAAGGTTACCAGTGGACTCGTGGTGGAAAGCGACCGCCAACTGAACCATACCTTGGACGTGCAGACGGAGATGCCGACGCGAGGGCCGGTCGCGAGGCAGGGAGCGCCAGACGTCTTCGAGAGCTTCATGAGCGTCGAAGAAATGGGCGCGGTTGAAGAGGTCGAGGCCTCGCTTGAAGTCCTCGTGCAAAAGGCTGCTCGGCAGGGTCATCGCGCACGAGCCTCGATCCGAGTGATGGCGGGCGTGCGTGACAAACTCACTCGTCCCTCCGAAGCTGTGTCCGTCCGCGCGCGGCGAGCCATGCGGTGCTGGCCAGCATCCCGTACCATCCCATGACCCGGACGGTCGCGGCGATCCTGGTGTCGTAGGGCAGAAGCCCGAGACTCGAGAAAATCGTGTTCCAGTCGTGCTCGACGTAATCGGACTCTCCGGTGGTAACCAGGGGCAAAGCCATGGCGCGAGCGTCGGCCATGTAAGTTGCGGTGTAGAGCCAGTTCTCAAAGAAGAAAAACATGCAGAACACGAAGGCCGCGGGCTGGCGTTCTCGGAAGAAATAGGCTGCCAGCAACAGCGGCACCAGCCACTGCAGAATGGTTCCTCCCCAGAGGCCGAGCGTTGGGCCGAACCACCCGAAGAGCATGTGGCCGCCTTCGTGGACGACAAGGTTGGCGGAGTCGATGAACAGGAAGCCGCCATGCATACTGAGTATGTAGATCAGGAAGAGAACGTAGAAGACAAGCCACGCCAGGACGGCCCAGCTCAAGACGGGACGCCAGTCTTCTCGGGCGCCGGACCATTCCACAATTGAGTCCAGGTACTCGCGCATACTGGACCCAATTGTAGTGGCTATCTCCCCAACACTATCTTCCAAACATGGGATAGTGGCTCGCCGCCCCCATCAGGAACAGCATGGGGAAAGACAGCACGAAGTTCGCGCGCGACATAAGGAAGGCTTGCCGGGCCAGATATTTTGCTTTGTCTGGCATCGATGTGCCATTGGCCGCGTTGTCGGCGGTCCACCGGATGATTTTCTTCTGCGCGCGCCAGATTACGCCCCAGACGTTCAGCATCATCACCCAGCCCATCCCGCCGCCGATGCCGATGGCGAGCAGGCGATTGCTCTCCCAGCCATGAGAGTTGAAGCGCAAGAACAGCCACGATGCGACGACCGCGATGGCGGTGTAAATCACGGCGAGCACCGGCCCTTTGTCGAGCGCGCCCTTACCGGGGATGGTGCAGGCATACATGAGCGCCCAGGCGACGGTCCAGATCCCAAAGAAGCTTCCCATCGGACCGCCGGAAGATGCGCCGCCGTTTCTGGCGTCAGAGGCGACGATGTTCCCCCAGTATGCCAGGCCCATCAGCACGGTGAGCACCGATGACCAGCGAAACCACCACAGCGCGCGCGACATCAGGCTGGGCAGGACTTTGCTTTTAGTGGCGGAATCTAGTCCCTTCATGAAAGGAACATTGACCAGATTGAAGAAATACAGCAGGCCGAGCCAGGTCACGCCGCCGACAAGATGCAGCCAACGAAACAGCATCAGAAGGTTAGTGTTGAAGTCGGTGGGGAGGTTGATTTCTATCAAGTTCAGGGCTCCTATTCTGACGATCTGTTCTGGAAGTGACGATTGTAGATGGCTGGCGAGGGAAATGAAACCAGTCGATTTTCTGGGGCGGACGGAGTTGGGGCGGAGGGGAGTGAGCCGTTGGGCGAGGCAGGTGCGGGACGGCTGCGGAGAATATTATTGGGCGGGAAGTTGAAAAGCGCGAGACAAGGCCGTATCGTAGGAGCCGACAGGAAGAGAGCTGCCGCCAATTGCCCTCCCTAAGCTCATGGCGCAGCATCGAACCCGAAAGAAGGAGATCGGCAAATGGAAGCCAAGCCGGCACAACAGAACATTCAGGATTCCTTTCTCAACACGGCACGAAAGGAACGGCACAATATTACGATCTATCTGGTCAGCGGCGTGAAACTGACAGGTCGTATCCGATCGTTCGACAAGTACTCGGTGGTCCTCGAAACCAGCAACCAGGAGCAGCTCATCTTCAAACATGCGATTTCGACTGTCGTCATTTCGCGCGGAGCCCACATCCACACGGATGCGAAGTCGGCGGCGGCGTCCCAGGGGGAGGCGGCGATCGCGAATTCCGCTCCCGGCACCACCGAAGGATGAAGTGAGTTTGCTTGCGCCGAGATGACTCCAGACTGAGCAGCCGCGATAGTTCGAGAAATAGTTCGCGAAATAGTTCGCGGAATGAGCTCAAGGCGGTGCTGAATCCGTCGGAACAGCAGGAACGGGCATTCCTGGTGGGAGTGGAGTTTCGCACCAAGGGCCGCGCTGGCGGCGCAAGAAAGGCAAATTCGGCAACCATCACTCCGGGTGCCCAGGCGGCGCGAGATCATGCCAGGAGCGTGGCCGCCTCGTCTTCATCCTCATTCTTGCCGGCGGATTCCCCGGATTTCAGCTCCGATTTTACGGCAGAAGATTCGCTCGACGAGCTGCGGGCCTTGGCGACCAGCGCGGGCGCCGAGATCGCCGGCGAATTCACCCAGCGCCGCGACCGGCCGGAACCTGCCACGCTGATCGGTAAGGGCAAGCTGGAGGAAATTGCGGGCGCGGCGGCCTCGGTTTCCGCCGACGTGATTCTGTTCGATCACGACCTTTCGCCTTCGCAACAACGCAATATCGAGCGCGTGGTCCACACGCGCGTCATCGATCGCACGCAACTGATTCTCGATATTTTTGCGCGCCACGCCCGCACTCGTGAAGGTCAGTTGCAAGTGGAACTGGCTCAGCTCGAGTATTTGCTTCCGCGGCTGGCGGGGCGCGGCGTGGAAATGTCGCAGCTCGGCGGCGGCATCGGCACTCGCGGACCGGGCGAAACTCAGCTGGAGACCGATCGGCGAAAGATTTTCCGCCGCGTCCGGCACGTCAAGCAGCAAATCGAAAATGTCCGCCGCATCCGCGCGCAGCAGCGGCAGCGGCGCGAATCGGTTCCGGTGGCTACGGTTGCGCTGGTGGGGTATACGAACGCGGGAAAGTCCACGCTGTTCAATGCCCTCACCAAGG